>JBGTFV010000331.1:0-3085 GCA_041747095.1 Parvularculaceae bacterium | reverse complement strand
CGGCGGCGACCGCCCGCGCCGGTTTTAGGGAAGGGATAGATCATGGCCAAACCATTCATGCGCCGTCGGAAGACCTGCCCTTTCTCGGGCGACGACGCGCCGAAGATCGACTACAAAGATCCGAAACTGCTCCAGCGTTTCGTTTCTGAACGCGGCAAGATCGTGCCCTCGCGGATCTCGGCCGTTTCGCAGAAGAAGCAGCGGGAACTCGCCCGAGCCATCAAGCGTGCGCGCTTCCTCGCGCTGCTGCCCTACGCGGCGGAGTAACGGACATGGAAATTATTCTTCTCGAACGGGTCGAAAATCTCGGCCAGATGGGCGACGTCGTAAAAGTGCGCGCCGGCTATGCGCGCAATTACCTGTTGCCGAAGAAAAAGGCGTTGCGCGCCAATGAAGCCAACCGCAAGGCGTTTGAAGCCCAGCGGGTCGATCTTGAAGCGCGCAACCTCGAACGCCGCAAAGACGCCGAAGCCGCCGCCACTAAGATTGACGGCCGCTCATTCGTGATCATCCGGCAAGCCTCGGAAGCGGGCCTGCTTTATGGGTCGGTTTCAACGCGCGACATCGCCGAAGCGGCGTCTGCCGAAGGCGTATCGATCGACCGTTCGCAAGTACGCCTCGACCGACCGCTGAAAACGCTTGGACTGTCTTCGGTGCGCATTTCGCTTCACCCCGAGGTGTCGGCGACAATCACAATCAATGTCGCGCGTTCCGCCGATGAGGCCGAACGTCAGGCGCGTGGCGAAAACGTACTTGGCAAAGCCATGGACGATCAGAACGCAGACGAAACGGAAGTCGCCGAATTTTTCGACGAGGCGGCAGGCGCTGCGCCGGCTACCGACGACGACGCAGCCTGATCTCCAGCGTCGTTGTCGTCGTCAGTCGCTTGATTTTGCAGGCGCACTCAGGACATCCACATAGCAGTGGAAAACGAAACGAAGCCGGCCGCTCGACGGCCGGTTTTTTTTATGCTCTCTGCAGTTCATGGCCGAGGGCGCAATCGCAAACATTCCCGAAAAGGGCGCTATTCCTAATGCTGATGGTCGTATACCGTTCAGCATTGAATCCGAGCAAGCGATCCTCGGCGCGATCCTCTTTGATAACGAAATTTTTCACCGCGTCTCGACGTCGCTGAAGGCTGAGCATTTCTTCGATCCGGTGCATCGCCTCATCTACGAGGCGTGCGAGTCCCTCATAGGCAATGGACGACTTGCCTCTGCCGTCGTCATCGACGCTTACCTGAATACGTCCGCGGGTTTCCGCGAAGCCGGCGGCCGGCGATATCTGGAACAGCTCTCCGCCAACGTTCCCTCAATTGCGAGCGCGCCAGAATATGCGCGCATTGTATTTGACCTCTCTGTCTGCCGCGGGCTGATGGAGATCGGGGGGACGATGATCGAGCGCGCGCGCACGGCGCGTCTGGGCGACGCGCCTGCTGTGCAACTCGAGGAAGCCGAGCAGGCCCTTTATCGCCTTGCAGAGAGCGGCAAATACGGCGGCGGATTCAAGACGTTCCGTACATCAATCGTCGCCTCGCTCGACATTGCTGAAAAAGCGCTTAAACGCGGCGGCGGGCTTGCCGGGGTGTCGACAGGCTTTGCCGATCTCGACAAGATGATGGGCGGTCTGCATTCGTCGGACCTCATCATCCTTGCGGGGCGGCCATCCATGGGCAAGACTTCGCTTGCGACAAACATCGCCGTCAACGCCGCGCGCGCCTGCCGCTTTGAGCGCGACGCAAACGGCGTAATGAAACCGGTTGAAGGCGCCGTCGTCGGCTTCTTCTCGCTCGAAATGTCGGCCGACCAGCTTGCGACGCGGATCATCGCCGAGACCTCCCGCGTTTCCTCGATCAGCATCCGCCGCGGCGAGATCGATCAGGAGGAATTTGATCGCATCTACGACGCGGCGCGGGCGTTGGAAGACTTGCCGCTCTACATCGACGACACGGGCGGGCTTTCCATCGCTCAACTCGCCGCACGCGCACGGCGACTGAAGCGCCAGCACGGCCTTGGACTACTCGTTGTCGACTATCTGCAACTCCTCACCGGCACCAATCGCAAGAGCGAAAACCGGGTGCAGGAAATCACGGAGATCAGTCTCGGGCTTAAAACGCTGGCGAAAGAACTCAACATTCCCATCATCGCGCTTTCGCAGCTATCGCGGCAGGTCGAACAGCGCGAGGACAAGCGGCCGCAGCTTTCCGACTTGCGTGAATCCGGTTCGATCGAGCAGGACGCCGACGTCGTGATGTTTGTTTATCGGGCCGAATATTACAAACGGCGCGAGCAACCCTCGGTCGACGATACGGAAAAATTCCTCCGGTGGCAGGAAGAATGCGAGAAGGTCAAAGGCATCGCCGAAGTCATCATCGGCAAGCAGCGTCACGGACCGATCGGCATTGAACAGCTTCATTTTGACGAGACGCTGACGAAATTCTCGGATCTCGACCGGGGACGCTACAACGCGTACCGGCGCGACAACGAGTAAGCCCTCGCGCCCTTCCCCCGCGGCGCTTCCCGCCGGCGTGAAAACCTCATATTGATGCGTAATGATTGGTGCAGCCTCTCCTGAAGCGGGCGGCGCGCGGCTAGACGTCGATCTCGCCGCGCTGTGCGCTAATTATCGCCTTATCCGCGAGGCGGGCGGCGCGACATTGGCCGCCGCCGTCGTCAAATGCGACGCGTACGGACTGGGCGCGGAACCAGTAGCGCGCGCGTTGGCGCTGCATGAGGGATGCGCGGCCTTTTTTGTCGCCTACGCCGAGGAAGGCGTCCTCCTGCGCGCGGCGATCGCCGATCTCGCTCCGGACGCAGCTATCTATGTGTTTAACGGGCCGACACCGGCATCTCTCTCCGGATTCGCCGCCGCAAAGCTCACCCCTGTCCTCAATTCGCTTGATGAAGCCGCGCTGTGGGCCCGCGCCTTCCCCGGCGCACCGGCCGCGCTGCATATCGACACCGGCATGAACAGGCTGGGCGCATCCGTCGAAAGTCTCAGCGAGATCCGCGCAACGGCCGGCCTCAATGTCACGCTGGTAATCAGTCACTTTGCCTGCGGATCAACCCCGGACCATCCGATGAGC
>JBGTFV010000330.1:0-4935 GCA_041747095.1 Parvularculaceae bacterium | reverse complement strand
AGCCGGTGGTGGCGATAGATCGGGCGCGGCAAGCCAAGCAGCGCCTGCAGCAGCGTATGCAGATGGGCGGCCGGCGCGAGGTCCTCGCCGCGGATGACGTGGGTCACGCCCTGCAGCGCGTCGTCGAAGACGGAAGCGAGGTGATAGCTCGCGCCGCTATCCTTCCGCCCAAGGACGACATCGCCGAAGATTTCCGGCGTCGCCTTGATGCGGCGTGCAGTCGGCCCGTCGGTATCCTCGACGTGAACCGACAACGCCGCCCATTGCTCTTTCAAGGCGTCTCGCGCTGCGGCCATCGACAGCCGCCAGGCGAAGGGCGCGCCTTCCGCCAACAGCGAGCGCTCCTCATAGGCGGCGAGCGGCGCGCCGATATAGGCCGGTCCGTCCGGTCCATCCGGCGACAGATGGGGCGCGCGGGCAATCTCGTCGAGAATCTCCTTCCGTGTGCGGAAGCACCGGTAAACGAGGCCCGCCTCGATCAGCCGCCCGAGCGCGCCCGTGTAGTCCGCCAGATGTTCCGACTGGCGTCTGACCGGCGTCTCCCAATCAAGTCCGAGCCAGAAGAGGTCTTCATATATTGCCGCCTCGAATTCCGGCCGGCAGCGGCCGTGATCGAGGTCCTCGATGCGCAGGATGAAGCGCCCGCCCGCTGCGCGCGCCGCAGCATGCGCCGTCAGCACCGAATAGGCGTGACCGAGATGCAGGAGCCCTGTCGGGGAGGGCGCAAAACGGGTGACGAACACGGGGCGCGCCTCTTTCGAACGGACCTCGCCTTTCTGGCGCCAGAGCGCGGCGCGGCGCAATGCGCCGTGCCTTTCGTTCTGGCAAATATGGAAAGGGTGCTTGACAAGGCGCCGCCCGCTTTGTAAAGGACGCTTGACTTTTCGGCTTGCGTGCATGGCGCGCGCCGGCGCGGAGCAAAAGTCGCCCGGATCTCAAGGGCTGTATGTCAGGGAGTCTCGCATGACCAAACGTTTCGGGCGCCGCCGCGCCTCTTTTGTCGCCCTTGCCGTCTCGGCGTTCGCGCTCGCCGCTGCGCCCGCCTTTGCCGAAGAAAAGTCAGCGCCCGCCATGTGGCGGCTCGCCGACAAGGACAGCGAGATATTCCTCTTCGGCACCTTCCACGTGCTGCCTCCCGAGATCGAGTGGACGACGCCCGCCTATGACGCAGCGATGAAGAAGGCCAAGACGACCGTGGTGGAAGCGGACGTCATCAGCCCCGAATCGCAGGCAAAGGTCGGCGCGCTCGTCCAGCAATATGGATTGAACCCGCCGGGCATAACCCTGTCGAGCCTTGTCGGCCCTGAGCGCTTCTCGCGCTTTGCCGAAGTGGCGGCCCGTTACGGCGCCCCCGCGCAGGCGCTTGAGGGGTATCGCCCTTGGCTGGCGATGATCAGCCTCTCTGTGCTCGCACTCCAGCAGGAAGGTTTCGATCCGAATTCCGGCGTTGACCGCAAGGTGCTGGAGCGAGCCGCCGAAGAGGGCGACGCCATCAGTTATCTCGAAACGCCGGAGTACCAGATCCAAGCCCTCGCGAGCCTCGACGGCGACGCAATGATCGCGAATTTTGACGCAACGCTCGATCAGTTCGATGATTTCAAAGCGATGACCCAACGCATGCTCGGGGCGTGGAGAACCGGCGACGTGAAAATGCTCGACGAAACGCTCATCGCACCGATGCGCCGCGATTACCCGGACGCGTTCGAAGCGCTGCTCGTCAAGCGCAACGAGAACTGGGTCGCCGAGATCAAGCGCATGATGGCCGGGGAGGGCGATTATTTCATCGCAGTCGGCGCGGGTCATCTCGTTGGCGAGAAAAGCGTCATCGACCTGCTGGAGAAGGAAGGCTTCAAGGTCCAGCGAGTCCAATAGCAATCGCTCCGCCCCCCCTTGGGTCAGGGCAGGTCGTCAGCGCGGCGCAACCCGTGTAAAGTGCGGCCTGCATTGGGCGGGGCAGGCTGATGAGCGACGTAATTGACGAAGAACTGGCGGCGGCTTCGGTCGCCGTCGTGGGCGGCGCGGCGGCGAAAACCCCGCGCCGCGCCGGCATGCCGCCGAACTGTCTTTCATGCGGGCACCCCGCGCCTGACGCCTATTGCGGCAATTGCGGCCAAAAACATGACGACATGCGCCGCAGCACAGTCGTTCTCGCTGGCGATTTCCTGCGCGACACCTTCGGCTTCGATGCGCGCATGTGGCGGACGTTTGCAAGCCTCGCTGGCGCGCCGGGACATGCGCCCGCTGAGTACAGCCATGGAAAACGTTCGCGCTACACGCCCCCGGTGCGGCTGTTCATCCTCGTCAGCTTCCTGTTCTTTCTCGTACTGGCGATGACCGACACGATGTTCGTCGCAATCGAGGTAAAGCCAGCCGCCATTTCAGACGATGCGGCGTTTCAACTCTCACTCGGCAACGAGACGCTGGAGACTTCAGAAAGCGCAGCGTCGGGTCTGCGCAAAGAATGCGCGCTTTCTGCGACAGGGCGATTTTTCGTCCGTCCACAGGATATCACGGTCGATCGCGAGTTGTGGGCCAAGTGCCGCGACTACATCCGGGACAGCGTCGTCATTGAAATCGAGAAAGAGGAAGGCGAGGGCATCAGCGCCGACGAGGCCAAGGGTTTTTTCGAAAACATCCTTGCCGGTATTTCGCAGGCCATCGAGCAGCCGCTCGCGTTCAATCGAAGCGTCAACGAATGGCTGCCGCGCGTCATGTTCGCTATGGCGCCGATTCTCGCCCTGCTGCTGGCCCTGTTCCTGCGTGGCCGGAATGCGCTGCTGTTCGACCATCTCGTGCAATCGCTTTATGGGCACGCCGTTGGCTTTGCATTGGTCGGTTTTGCGGTCATCGGCGTGCATCTGGGATTTGCAAACGCATTCGTAATCGCGCTCCCGGCGCTCCTCATTTATTTCCTGTTGTCGCTGAAACGCTCCTACAAGCGCGGCTGGATTAAAACGATCTATACGGGGCTTTCCGTCAGCCTGCTGTATACGATCATTCTGACGGTCGCAGTTTTGGCGATCACGACGCAGGTCGTAATCGCGGCAGGCGGCAACTGATTGTGCGACTCGCGGTGCAAAACCCAGTTGATTGACCCCTGCAAAAAGCCCAGATTAGGCAAGCAGTCGTTCTGAGGGGGGCGTCATGATGCGCATACTGATCCGCGGGGCGATTGCGCTTGTCGCGCTTGTGGGCGTTTTTGTCGGAGGCGTCTGGATCGCCTCAGAACGAATTCTCACGACCCGTTACGTCACGCCGGCCGCATCCATCGTCGCCTCAACCGACCCGTCCATCATTGGCGAAGGCGCTCGCCTCGCAAATACTTATGGCTGCACGGGTTGCCACGGCGCGACGCTGAACGGCGAGCTTTTCGGCGAGATACCTTTTGTCCATCGAACGGTTGCGCCCAATTTGCCAAGACTTGCGGCACGGTACACGGACGAAGATTTCGCGCGGTCCGTCCGGCATGGCGTCAAGCCTGACGGCCGCAGCGTTATCGGCATGCCCTCGGGGCCTTTCTTTGACATGACCGATGAAGACCTTACTGCGGTCGTGTCGCGCATCCGTGCACAGAAGGATGACGGGCGCGATCTGCCGACATCGTTCCTGCATATTGGCGGGCGCGCAGCGCTTGTCTTTGGCGTTTATGCGCCCGAGGCAAGCTACATCGACCATGCCGCGCCGCGCCGCGCTTATGACTTTTCTAACGTGCTGCAACGTGGGGAATATATCGCGCGCAACGCGTGCGGCGAATGCCACGGCCTCGACTTTAAAGGGCAGGGCGTCAATCATGGCGACGCGCCAGATCTCGTCGTCGCCAGCGCCTATTCGCCTGAAGAGTTCCACGCGCTGATGCGCAAGGGCGAGGCTACCGGCGGGCGCAATATCGATTTCATGGGCAGAGTAGCGCGTTGGCGATTTGTTCATTTCGCCGATGACGAGATCGACGCAATTCACGCCTTCCTGATTGATCGGGCGATGCGCCCGGCCGAATAATTTTGGCGGTGTGCCGCCATTGCCGTCAGGCAGCCGCGCCGCCGACGGTCAGACGGTCGATCTTCAGCGTCGGTTGCCCGACGCCCACCGGCACGCCCTGTCCCCCTTTGCCGCAGACCCCAACGCCGGGATCGAGCGCAAAGTCGTTGCCGATCATCGACACCCGCGTCAGCACGCTCGGCCCGTCGCCTATGAGGGCTGCGTTCTTGATCGGCGCGCCGAGTTTGCCATTCTTAACGCGGTAGGCTTCCGTGCAGTTGAAGACGAATTTGCCGGATGTGATGTCGACCTGTCCGCCGGAAAAATTCACGGCGTAGACCCCGTCTTTAACCGAAGCGATAATTTCGGCCGGGTCGCGATCCCCGCCCAGCATCAACGTATTGGTCATGCGCGGCATCGGCGCGTGGGCGAAGCTCTCGCGGCGACCGTTGCCGGTGGGCGCGACGCCCATCAGGCGCGCGTTGAGGCGATCCTGAATATAGCCCTTGAGGATGCCGTCCTCGATCAGCACGGTGCGGCCTGTCGGCGTGCCCTCATCGTCCACGGACGAAGACCCGCGCCGGCCGTGTAGCGAGCCGTCGTCTATCACCGTGACGCCAGGCGCGGCGACGCGCTGGCCGATGCGGTCAGCGAAGGCCGAGGTTTTCTTGCGGTTGAAGTCCCCTTCCAGCCCATGGCCGACGGCCTCGTGCAGGAGGATGCCGGTCCAGCCCGGCCCCAATACGACTTCCATCTCGCCAGCCGGCGCCGGTTCGGCCGACAGATTCACCAGCGCCTGCCGGAACGCCTCGTCGACCTGCGCGCGCCAGGCGTCGGGCGTGATGAACCGGGCGTAGCCTTCGCGGCCGCCCGCGCCATAGCTTCCGGTTTCCTGCCGGTCGCCTTCGCCGGCCGTGACGGACACATTGAGCCGAACGAGCGGGCGGATGTCGCGGACGA
>JBGTFV010000329.1:0-3998 GCA_041747095.1 Parvularculaceae bacterium | reverse complement strand
GGTCATCGGCGACCGGCCGCAGGGCCTGGACTTTCTGTTAGGCGTGCGACTTAGCGGCGATCAGGGTCTGCTTGCCGGCCTCGCCGACGGTTCGGTCATCTCCAAAGCGCTCGGACAGGCGTTCTTTTCCATCGGCCTCGGCTCAGGTCTGATGCTGACCTATGGCGCCTATCTGCGCGCCGACCAAAGCATCCCCAAGGCGTCTCGCACGATCGGTTTTGCTGACACCGCGGTCGGCGTTGCGGCGGGACTTGCGATCTTTCCGATCGTGTTTCAGGTCGGCCTCGATCCGTCATCGGGTCCAACGCTCATGTTCCAGACGCTGCCGCGCGCATTTTCCGCGATGCCGGGCGGGGCGCTTTTCGGGCTCGCCTTCTTCATTCTCGCGTTTTTCGCTGCGATCACGTCTTCGATTGCGCTTCTAGAGGCGCCGACGGCCATGGTGCAGGAACGAATGAAGGGCAAAGGCCGGGCAGCGATTGCCTGGACCATCGGGACGATTGCGTTCGTCATCGGCGTCGCCAACGCCCTGTCGCAGGTGCCGGCGGTGGGGCCGAATGGCGCCGATCAGGCGAACTTCTGGAATACTTGGGCTCCAGCCGACGCCGTGGCGATCTTCAGGGGCATGAAGCTGCTCGACTTCCTCAGCGCCTCTACGGATGTCATCCTGCCCGTCGCCGGATTCTTCACGGCCGTGTTCGCCGGTTGGGTCGTCTCTGCAAAAACCGCGAAGGAAGCGATCGGTTTCCAGTCTGATTTCTGGTTCAACATCTGGCGGGTGCTGATCCGCTTCGTGTGTCCGGTCGCGATTGCAGCTGTGGTCATCTACAGCGTCGTCATCGTGCCGCTGCTGGCCGGATAACGCGGCGGTGGAACGCAGGGCTGCAAGCGATTGATCAGTCGGCGAACCGGTTCGTCGCGCGCACGAGAGCGTCGATGATGCCGGGTTCGCTCGCTGCGTGGCCCGCGTCGCCGACGACCTCAAAGCTTGCTTCGGGCCAGGCGCGGTGCAACTCCCACGCGGTGCGCAACGGCGTGACAACATCGTAGCGGCCCTGCACGATCACTGCCGGAATGTGGCGTATCTTGCCGACATTCCTGATCAACTGGTCGTCGGTCTCGAAGAAGCCGCCATTGACGAAGTAATGACATTCGATGCGTGCGAACGACAGCGCAAAAGCCGGGGAAGAGAACACCTCGATGCGTTCGCGCGACGGGTTGAGCGAGACGGTGCCGCCCTCCCAGGCGCTCCACGCCTGCGCCGCCCTGAGACGCAGTTCCGGGTCATCGCCAGTCAGCCGCTTGTAGTAAGCTTGGATGAGATCATCGCGCTCCGCGCCGGGGATCGGCTCGATGAAGGCCTCCCACGCATCGGGATAAATCCAATTCGCCCCTTCCTGGTAGAACCACAGAAGTTCCGAGCGTCGGAGCGTGAAGATGCCGCGCAGCACGAGTTCGGTGACGCGGTCGGGATGCTTCTGTGCATAGGCGAGCGCAAGCGTTGAGCCCCACGACCCGCCAAACACCTGCCAGCGGTCAATGCCGAGACGCTGGCGAAGGGTCTCCATGTCGCCGATCAACGCCCAAGTGTCGTTCTCGCGAAGTTCAGCGCGCGGCGTTGAGCGGCCGCATCCGCGCTGATCAAAAAGGACAATGCGATAGCGCGTTGGATCAAAATAGCGACGCATCGACGGCGTCACGCCCCCGCCCGGACCGCCATGGCAAACCACCACCGGCTTGCCGTTCGGATTGCCGGCGATCTCGTAATAGACCTCGTGCAGGCTCGAGACTTTTAAAAACCCGCTTTCGAACGGCTCGATCGGGCTAAATAGTTCGCTACGCGTCATTTTTTATCCAACCGACATTTACGTAAACTTCATTCTGATGCTTAATGCGCAGGCTCGTTGCCGCAATCAACCTCGTCCCTCATTAAAATCCGCGAAACGTCAAATGGTTGCGTGCCGGGCACAAATTCGCCGTTTTGTCATGCAATGTTGTTAGCGTTAATTTTTCGGGTGGGCCGTTGACGGTGTTCGGGCGGCTCGACCGGGCGGTAAGTGCGAACCAGCTTTAGGGCGAGCGGGTTCACAAGTGTCTAGGGGAGCGTAGTTGGGTTTGGGAGTAGTGGTATCGTGATCAGGGGCGTTGGGTCGTTGGCCGTCATTACCGTGACGGCTATGACGGTTTTCACAGGATGCACAACGGTCATTCGCAGCGAGCCATCGACGGGCATCATCCAATCGCAGGGCGATCGTCAGGCGCTCACCCGGGCGGCGGAAGAATTATCAGAGACCAGATGGCCGAAGCCGGCGCGAGTGTCGTTCGGCCAGCGCATGGCCGAAGCGATTGAGCCGTCTGCCTCGCAGGGCGCGGGGGGCGCGACATCGCCGCAGCAGGCGATCTCTATTTACGTGGCCGCGCTTGCAGACCACCGCGATCCTGGCGCGCGCCTGATCGCCGATGCATCCGCCCACCTCGACGCTGCGCGGGCGGTAATCGCCGCCGCCGCAGAGATCGAGCGCTCGGCGCATGTACGGCGTGCGGATGTAGCGATCCTTGAGCGCGCCATTGGCGATCTTCGGGCTTGTCGCGGAATTTACAGCGCCGCGATGATCGAGATCGCAGCAATCGACGAAAGCCTTCACGAACGACGCGCTGAAATCAACGGTTCGTTCGATACAGCGCTGCGCGAGATGGGCGAAATCGCAGACGCAATCGCAGCGCGGACGTCAGCGAACACGCAGACGTCAGCAAACACCATGACGTCGGCGACCTCGGTATCCGTAAGTTCTGCGAATGTGACCAACGCGGGTAATTCCACCGCGGCGCAGGCGAAAGCCCGCCCGGTCGGATCGCTCTGAAGTCAGCCGCGAACAGCAACGACCTTCGCTATTCAGCGCAACCCGTTATCGGCTTGCAAAAGAGCCCAATCCTGCGCGCCTGTGCGGCTCAGATAGTGGCGGCAAGAACGCCGTCCCAGTTCTCGGGCGCGCCTTCCTCCGCAAGCTGACGGATGCGTTCTTCATAAATATCAAAGAGGGCAATGCGCGCGCCAGGGGACTGGCGCACGCGCGCAAGGTGCGTACGGGCAGCCGCCCAGTCGCCTGCGCGGTAGGCTGTGAGAAGCGCCCGGTGCGCCTCTTCCAGCGCTCGGTATCCCTTGCTCGATTTGATGAACGGATTGCCGACAAGGGCGTAGATGCTGAACGGCGGCGCGCCGTCGCGCGGGCGCATCTTTTCCACCTCGAGGAAAGCGAAGTGGTGGTGCACTTCCCGGTGAACGCTGTCGTCGCAAATGATGGCGGGGCCGTAGAATTCCGCCTGGCGCCGCAAGAAGGCGGCGAGGTCGACGGCGGGCCCAACGGCGGAGTACCGGTTCGATCGTCCGTGTCCCATCGGTCCGACGAAGCATTCCCCGGTCGCGATGCCGATTGCGAGATGGATCTGCACGTCGCGCAGGCGCGGGGACAGCGCAAGCTCGGCGTTGATCTTGTCCATGCTCTCGACGAGCCGCAGAGCGCCGGCGCAGGCCGCGCGGGCGTGATCGGCGAGTGGTCCGGGTGCGTTGAAATAGGCGAAGACCTTGCCGCCATCCGCCTGATCGGCAGCGCCGCCAATATCGATGATCGACTTTCTCAGAGCCGTAGAGGCCGAGGCGATCAGGTTTGCGACTTCGCCGGGCGCGCCCGTCAGCTTTTCCAGATCTTCATCGAGCAGCCGCAACTCGCACGCCAGAACGGTGATCTCGCGATGGGCGCCCTGCAAGATCTCGACGGCGCTCTCTTCGCGCAGGCGCTTCATCGTCGGCTCGGGCAGGGCGCCCTGAAAGGCCCCGCGCACCGCGTCGTCCTTCAGAACGACGCCAAGCGATCGTCCGCCCGCCACTGAAAAGGCGCCCAGCAAGAGCGCGATGGCGGGGGCTATCGGATCGATCAAGAGCCGCGCGCCAGCGAACGCGGCAAACGATATGAGCAGTACGCAGGCGGCTGCAGCGGCGG
>JBGTFV010000328.1:0-11137 GCA_041747095.1 Parvularculaceae bacterium | reverse complement strand
CCAAGTGTTTCCCGGAGCCTCGGATATTGGATATCCGGGTTTTAATGTCAACCGAGTTGTCAAATCTTGCTTTGTGATCGCTTTGTGTTCGTCCCCAAACAAACTATTATGAGGCATCATCATGCGCCATTCAGAGCTCGGTGCCGACTAGGCTTCGCTGCTATCCACTCGCCATGGAGGAAAGCGCCTATTGTCCCCTGCAAACATGAGGCAGACTTCGTTACCGGCCGGATCGATCAACCGTGCTTCTCGCCAACCCCACCTCTGATCAATCGGCGCTGATTGAAATTCGAGCCCTTGAGCTATCAGTTGCTCGACATGGCGATCCAACGCTTCTGGGGATTTGTGGTCGAAGTAAATTACGATCTCGTTGTGAGGCACATTCTCGACCGCATGAAGGGACAATGTGGCACCGGAGCCATCGGCGCTTTCAAACCGGGCGTATTGCGGCGGGGAGTCGACGATCTGCACAAGACCGAGGCGCTTATAAAACGCAACCGATGCAGAATAATCAATATAAGGTATGGTTATCTGGTTCAGGATCATTCGTATATCCTTGAGTAAGAACTGCACATTAATTCAGCCGAAAGACTTGGCGGGCCGTCTCCGATCTGAAGGCTTTCAACTCAGCATCGCTCAAACCAAGGGCGTCCAGACCAGTAAGACAGCGTTCAGGCGATAGCATAGGCCAGTTTGTACCAAACATGACGCGCCCGCGATCGCGCCCTTTCATGAAATCGATGAAGGAAGGAGGAAAGCGCATTGCGACATAAGCCGATGTATCGACGAAAAAATTCGGAAACTTGATCGCGAGCGTAGTCATCTCATCGATCCATGGAAACCCAAGATGACAGCCAACAACAACAAGTTCCGGAAATTCAAGCAGCACATCCTCAAGATACGGGATGAGACGACCCGTTTCAGAGCGCAGTAATGGACCGGTGTGACCAATCTGCGTGCACAGAGGGACGCCCAACTCTACGCATGCTGCATAAATCGGATAGTACCGGCGATCATTCGGCGGGAGGTCCCAGAGCCAGGGCACGATGCGAACACCGACAAAACCGTGGCCGATAACCCATTGTCGGATTTCTTTTACGGCCGCCGCCGGGTGCCTGATATCGGCGCTGGCCAATCCGCGGAACCGGTCAGGCACCGTATCAATCTGCCTAGCAACCTCCTGATTCTCAATTAGAGGACCGCTTGGTCCGTACCAGGCTGAAAGCAACGACACTTCCACGCCCGCAGCATCCATGGCGACTATCGCCCCGTTCACCCCGGATGTCGAACTCTCCGCGGTAGTCCCTGTCCATCGGTGAAGGGACGCCATCCAAGGCGATCTCGCCATCCGATCCGTGAGAACTTGCGCCCAAACATCAATCAAGGTCATATCAGCCCTCGCCATAGCTTAAGTGCTTAAGTATATGATTTTCTGGCGAGCCACAATATGGAAACACAATGACCGCGCACAGAAACCGGCTATACTTTCATCTTCAACGCACAGCAGCACATTTAAAGGCGGTTGCCGACCGGATAATGCTGGACGCAGCGGATATCACAACGTCACAAGCAGCGATCCTCGCCTTGATTGAAAGCCAGGGCCCTCTAAAACAGAACACTCTTGCAAAAGCTCTCGAGCAAAAAGAAGCCGCAGTCACACAAATGGTTTCAAAGCTTGAACAAAGAGACCTGCTCGTACGGCGACGCTCCGTCGGCGACCAGCGCGCATGGGATGTAGAAATCACCAAAGCAGGCGCCAACGCGCTGTCACAGGCCAAAGGTGAGTTTTCACGGATCAATCGACTACTCGATAGCGCTCTCGAGACGGACCAACACTTTCTGATCGACCAGCTCAAAGCAATTAGGCAAGCATTAGATCGAATGTGAGGCTGGCGCTGGATTGGCTGACCGAAAGACTATTAAATTGGCCCTCAGCAATCAACCTAGATCAGAAAAAAGCTTTTAATACGGAGAATGCGGCTCAGCACCAAAACACTCCGTCGGCCCTCGTCATTGCGCTACAGTTCACCAGCCCCGGCAATTGTTCTGCCGGCCGATCTGGTTCCCGCTATTTGGACGCTGCCGCCAAATCGGCCTTCCATAGAAAGCAAGTTTATGGTTGCATAAAAGGTGGCTGCGCCATCGGGGTTTCGACACGGACAGATCAGTGAAACCCTCAACGGATGACCGCCAGATCAATGCAAATTACAGATCTTGGCCTTAATTACTAACGCAGATCGCCTTCAACTCTTTATGCAGAAAATCGAACACCATCTTTATGCGCCTGCTGGTCTTGAGCTCGCGGTGCGTGACCAGCCACATCGAGCGAACCATGTTGAAATCGGGCAAAACCCGCTCCATCGCCGGTTCTGCATCGCCGATCATTTCCATTGTCGTGACAATGCCGACGCCGCACTTTGCAAGCTCCCACTGAACCAGGTGGCTTTCTGCGCGTACCGGAAAGTTGCGCGGCGTAAGATCAAACCCGAGTTCATTGAGATATTTGCGATAAACGCCGGTGTCATCGAAGTCGATAAAATCGGCCCGGCATAGCTCCTCTTTGGTCTGTGGACGCCCTATTCTTTCCAGGTAGCCAGGCGATGCGTAGAACCCGCTCGCGAAATCACCCACTTTTTCCGCGATCAGGTCGGGTTGCGTCGGTTTCGGGTTAGATCCTGGCTGTTTAAAACTGCGAAAGGCGATATCGGCTTCGCGGCGGCGTAAATCGCTGGCGCTGTTGGATGCGACAATTTCGATCTCGATGCCAGGCTCTTGCATACGCAATTTTTCGATGATCGGCGGGAGCGCATGCCCTGCGAATATTTCGCCGACGGAAATACAAACACTTCCTTCAAGCGACTGCGATTGTCCCGACGCGGTCAATGACACACGGCTCGCCGCTTCGCACATGGCGCGTGCGTGCTCAATCAGTTCGAGTCCCCCCGGCGTCAATTCCAGCTTTGCCCCAACGCGTTCAAACAACGCCAGGCCAAGCTCGTCCTCCAACGCCGAAACCTGTCTTCCGAGGGTGGGTTGCGAACTGTTCAGTGCGCGCGCCGCGGCGGACAGCGACCCTTCCTCTGCGGTCGCGAGAAACGCCCGCATCCGGTTCCAGTCAAATCCGATCGACTTCCAGTCCATTCATTATTGAATGACATATATGCAAAAAATGTCAATTTACATTCACATTAGCATGGATACGGTAGAGCTTAAATGTTCCGGGTCGTGAGCAGAAGAAAGGTTGGTTCCGTGAAAAATAAGTCGAAGTCATCAATTGAAAATTTCCGCGTACCGGCGCCGGTAAAAATATCGTTGCTATGGGCGTCTTTGATGTCTCTATACATATACAATGATTATCTGCTCTTTTTCATACCCGGACAAATCGAAGGAATGAGCGCCGGCTCGATGGGGCCGTTTGGTGAGGCGACAGAATTGAAACTGCTGGGCGTCGCGGCGTTTCTGGCTGTTCCGGCGAGCATGATCTTTCTATCCTCGATCCTGCCGTCAAAGGCCGCTCTATCGTTGAACATAATCGTGGGACCGCTTCACGGCATTCCCAACGCGTTGACGCTATTACCGATGTTCGCAGCGCCGCTCTTTTTCAAGTTTATTGTGGGCATCGAACTCATAATCATGATTCTCATCGTCTGGATCGCTGTGCGCTGGCCCAAGCAAGATGCTCGCGTCACCGAATCCTGATCATGCGTCTGCAGCACAAATGTTAATCGGCCAAAGGAAGATCAGTGTCGTGCGTAACAACGCCAGGCCACCGATTGAAAAAATCCGCGTACCGGCGCCGGTTAAATTGTCGTTGCTGTGGGCCTCACTGATGGCTTTATATATCTATAATGATTATCTGGTCATGTATGTCCCAGGCATGATTGACATGATGGCAGCCGGATCGCTGGGGCCGCTTGGAGACGCGACAGACCAAAAGCTGCTTGGGGTCGCGGTGATCATGGCCATACCGGCCAGTATGATCTTTTTGTCCTCGATATTGCCGCCAAATACCTCCCGATGGTTAAACATGATCATAGGGACCATTTACGCCGTTATCCAAGTGTTGACGCTTTTCGGATCTTCGCCATTTTACAAGTTCATCGTGTCTGTCGAAATTATCGCTTCGCTTCTCATCATCGGGCTCGCTGCGCGTTGGCCAAGGCGAGAGAATAGCGTCGCCGAATCCTGATTATGCGTCAACAGCACAAATGTTAACCGGCCAAAGGAAGATCTGTGTCATGAGTAACAACGCCAGGTCACCGATTGAAAAAAATCCGCGTACCGGCGCCGGTTAAATTGTCGTTGCTGTGGGCCTCGCTGATGGGCTTATATATCTATACTGATTATTTGGTCATGTATGTCCCAGGCATGATTGACATGATGTCGGCCGATTTGTTAGCCCCGGCGGGTTTGGTGGCGGCGTTCATGCCGCCACGCCTTTAGCGTAAGGCTGGATGAACGCCGCGTGCAAGATCGCTTTCTCTGGAACCAGGCGAAGAGACATCTCCGCCGCTACAACGGCATTCTTCGCCAGCACTTCCATCTCTTCATCAAGGAATGGGAGTGGCGGTTCAATTACGGGCCGCCCGACCAGCTCCTGAAAACCTTGCGCGCATGGCTGAAACCATACGCGAAATCCTCAAAGTCCTGGGTCAGCCCCATTATAAATGCGCTCCCCGCACACGCGGGGATGAACCGCTCGCTTTCGCTTGCGTCATAATTCGGCGGGTGCGTTCCCCGCACACGATAGAAGGTCGGAGAGAAGCCGGCTTGTACCGACGGTTCGCATGCTTTCGCGGCGGGCCGTGTTGGGCTAACCAGTCCAGATGGAGGTTAGTCTCGCCAATCTTATTCAAGTGGCTCTGGCCGCCATCGCCCTGACAGGCGTGGCATTTAGCCTGGGCCGCCCACGTCTGCACGCCGCAACGGCGTTGATGATTATGGCGGCGGCCTGGATGGTGTTCAACGTGCTGGAGGAGGCCGCCGGATTTCGCTCGATCTGGCTTGTCACACCGGCCTTTCGGTTGCTCTTCCCGCCGCTCTTCTATCTTCTCGTCAGAAGCTTGATCTTTTCCGGGCCGGCCCTGCGCCCTTCCGATGCGCTGCACGTCTTGCCATTTCTCATCGGCCTGACCCTGACCGGCTCGCAGCTTGACATTGTCGAGCATGGAGCGCGGTTGAGCCTGCTGGTTTATGCCGGCGCCGCGGCGTGGCTTGTTCACCGTTTTCACAAATCTTTGCCGGAGCGGCGCTCGGACGCGGCGCGCATCCGGCTCAATCTGCTCTATGTGCTGATCGCGGTGTTCATCGCTAACGGGGTCTTCGACAGCTTGCGCATGGACGCGCACTGGCTGCACGACGATTGGCCCTGGCTCGCCTCCAACGGCGCCTATCTCGTTCAGCTGAGCATTTCGCTCGCCATGGCGGCGGGGCTGATTTTCCTCGCGGAGCGGCGCGAGGCTCTGTTCGAAGGCCTGCCGCCTGGCGGGCTCGGCGCGGAACCGGCGCCGATCCAGCCTTCCGCCGAACCCGGTACCGATCCTTCCGTCTTCGCGCAGATCGAGCAAGCGCTACAAAAAGATGCGCTCTACACCGAGCCGCGTCTTACGCGCGCCGAACTCGCCGCCGCAGCCGACCTGGGCGAGCGGCAGGTTTCGCAAGCGATCCGGCAGGCGACAGGACAAAACTTCAACGACTACATAAACACGCTGCGCCTGAATGACGTCTGCGCTATGCTTGAAGATGTCGCCCTTGGCCGATCAAGCGACAGCGTACTTGAGATTGCCTTCACCGCTGGCTTCAGTTCTAAATCGGTGTTCAATGCGGCGTTCAAGCGCGCGTTCGGGCAGACGCCGACTGCATGGCTCGCCGCTCGGCGCAACGCCGCGCCGAAGGCCTCCGCCGCGGATTGACCCAGTCACGCCAGGCGTCCGGAAATTTCCGCACGTGCGGGATCCGGATCCCGGACGACACAGCGCTTCTTACCGCGATATGCGTTGCCGTCTCGAACACCTAGGAGACGAACATGTTCCTCGCAAAACCTTTGCTTTTCGCCTTTCCAGTCCTCTTCCAGATCCTGCTTCTCAGCGGCTGCGGTCTGGCGGCGGTTGAACCGACCGAACGGGCGTCGGCTTACCTCATCCACGATGTCGCCGTGCTCGACCCTGCCGAGAGCGCGCTTTCGCCGCTGCAGGACGTGCTTGTCGCCGGCGGAATGATCGAGGCGGTTGGCGACCTCGCGGGGCGTGCCCTTCCCGACGGTGCCCGCTTGATTGACGGGACAGGGCTGGTCCTGACGCCCGGCCTGATGGATCTGCATGTTCATGTCTTCGATGAGGCCGATCTGGCGGCCAACCTCGCCCACGGCGTAACCACGGTCCGCAATACCGGCGGCATGCCGTTTCATCTGCCGATGGCGCAAAGAATCGAAGCGGGGCGGTTAGCCGGGCCGCGCCTGATCACAACTGGCACGATCCTCAATGAACGCGGCGGCCGCAACGCCAATCCGCTCCAGACGCTTGTGTCCGGACCAGAAGAAGCGCGCCGGGCTGTGCGCCGTCAGTACGAGCAAGGCTATCGGCGCCTCAAACTCTATTCCAACGTGTCGCGCGAGAGCTTCGCGGCCATTCAAGCCGAGGCCGACCGCTTGGGCATGAGCATCAGCGGACATCCTGTCGAGGGTGCGGAGGCGGACCCGCTGGACATTTCAGCCACTCTGGCTGCAGGATTTCGCACCATAGAGCACGCCGAATCGATCGTCTGGCACGGTCTTGATGACGAAACCGGCCCCGAGCGCATGCGCCGGCTCGCAGCGGACATCGCGCGCTCAGGCGTGACGGTTTCGCCGACCCTGACGGTGCACGCCAATCTCGTGCGAATCGTGGAAACCTGCGGTGCCCACCTGGAGCGCGCTGACATGACCGGATTCAACCCGGTCATCTTCAATTTCCAGCAAGGCGAATACGAGTACTGGGCCAACCGGGAGGCAAGCGACCGTCCTCGCATGCAGGCGGCCTACGAAGAATTCACCGGCATCCTTCACGCCGCCGGCGTCCCGCTTGTCGTCAGCAGCGACGCCGGTGTGATGGCCACGCCGCACGGCGTCTCTGCGATCGAGGAATTGGAGGCCCTCGTACGCGCCGGGCTGACGCCGGCCGCCGCCTGGCGGGCCGGTACGATGAATGCGGCTGTGATCATGGCGCCGGATGTGCGCGCCGGATCGATCGCGCCAGGCCTGGCGGCCGATATGGTGCTGTTCGACGCCGATCCTCGAGAGGATTTCCAGATATTGCGCCGGCCGGTCGGCGTGATGGCAAACGGGTATTGGTACGATGAAGCCGCACTGGAGATCCTGCGGGACGCGTCGCACCGTCCCAGCGTATGGCGAACACGGTGGCGGCTTCTAATGCATGTACTGGCGCGGTAGGGCGTCCACGATGAAGGCCTTCTGCGCGTCCGAAAACTTCGATGCTTTCTTTGCTCTTCGCTCCATAAGGCGGCATGCGCTCAGCTTATGCAACTCGATACGAACGCAGGTCGCCACGTTGCAAGCTGAAAGCCAGCAGCGCCACTCGGCGGACCTTCGCGGCATTGGTCCGACAAGCTGGTTTTCCAATGCCTTCGATTTTGTTTTAAAGCCCGCAATGAAGATCTAGGCGTCGTACGTGCAAAATTTTTACATGCCCGCGACTAAGCTAAAATGTTTGTAGATCGACCATGGAGCAATCGCCGAATCAGCTACCTGTATCTGACAAGGCTAAAATTCACTTCGCCGCCAGTTTGGTGATGACCGCCTTCGCGGTTAAAACCGATTGTATTCGCAATGTCGAGAAATTCGATCACATCGAGCCGCCGTGCGCCGGGTTCTCGTCGCCAGCCCAGCCTACCTGGAGCGGTGCGGAACGCCTGAGGCGCCGGCAGACCTGAAAAATCACCCGGTGGTCGCATTCACCGGCCTCATGCCGAACCGTGAATGGCGCTTTCAGAATGGACAAAAAACCGGTGTTTTGAATTTGAGCCCGCCGATGGAGATCAATGATTCCAGCGCTGCAATTGAGGCCGCGGAAAAGGCGCACGGCGTCACGATCGCGCTGTCTTACATGGTGTCCGAAAAAATCAAAAAAGGGACGCTCATGCCTGTTCTCGAAACGTTTGCGCTGCCGCCGCAACCCGTTCATCTGGTTTACCCTCAGGCTCGCCTTGTTGCGTCAAAAGTGCGCGCTTTCATCGATTTCGCAGGCCCACGCCTCAAGACAGCACTCGATCAACTTGCCTGAGCAAGCCTTCTGCACGGGTCAAAAACGAAGCAATAAGCTCAGCCGCACGAAATTGTTTCACGGTTAACGACCGGCGCTCCAATCCCGGAAAATTGATGTCCGAACAGGAAACGTGAACTGCGTTTGTTCCGGTGTCTGATAGGTTGAATGAGGGGAGGTCGGCGTTTTCGGCTTCTTTTTCGCGCCAACCTGTAACCATTTCCATCCCGCGCGCGAAGAAAGAAAAGAGATCGCAATTGGCGGCAAGCGAAGCACAGCTTAAAGACCTGATGGGGCGCAGCTTCGGCGGCGACCGCCGCGCCCATGAGGAATTGTTGCGCCTGCTGACGCCCATGCTGCGGTCATATTTCGGGCGGCGCGTTCGCGTCGCCACAGAGGAAGTGGACGACCTTGTGCAGGAAGTGTTGATCGCCATTCATACCCGCCGCGCGACATACGATCTCACGCGCCCGCTTCTGCCATGGGTCTACGCCATAGCAAAATATAAGCTTTTTGATTGTTTCCGGCGAACGGGCGCTGCGCCGCTAAGGCAAGAGCTTCACGAGACTGACGCCATTGTGGAATTCGAAGGGGCTTGCTCAGCCCGCATGGACATTTCGGCGATGCTGGAAAGTCTCCCGGAAAAGCAGCGGCTTGCGATTGAGGCCACGAGAATAAGAGGCGATACGATAAGCGACGTCGCGGAGGTCCATGGCTGGAGCGAAAGCGATATAAAGGTCTCCGTGCATCGCGGCTTGAAAACACTTGCCGCCAGATTCGGCGGAGCCAAGGCATGAACACGGACGAGTTGATTAAGAAGCTTTCCAGCGACGCATCTGTGGTTTCGCCGCGGGCGCTGGAAAAACGCATGCTTCTCGGCGGCGTCAGCGGCGTTTTTGTCAGCGCAGCAATCGTCATTCTGTGGCTTGGTTTTCGCTCCGACCTTGAGACAGCGGCGATCTCAAGCGCTTTTCTGATAAAAATGACCTACACGGCAGCCTTGGCTGCCTGCGCAGTTGCCGCAAGCGTTCATTTGATGCGACCAGACGCCAAACCAGCGGTCTGGTTTGCTCTTCCCGTCATTCCTTTTGCTCTGCTCGGCCTTCTTGCCATGACCGAATTTGCCGGCGCCCCGCGCGAAGCCTGGGCGTCGATAGCGTTGGGGCAAAGCGTTTCAGCCTGCATTGTCCGCATTTCGATCATTTCGGTTCCCGTCTTTTTGGGACTTCTCCTTGCGGCGCGACGTCTTGCCCCAACACGCCTGCGCGCGGCCGGAGCTGCGATCGGCTTTGCATCCGGTTCGCTCGCCGCAGGGCTTTACGCGCTGCACTGTATTGAATCGTCCGCCAGTTTCATTTTCCTCTGGTACTCGCTGGCGATTGCTCTTGCGGCGGCGATCGGCGCGATTGTCGCCCCGCTCTTCCTGCGCTGGTAAAATTTTTTTTAGAATTTGTAACCATCGAAGGTCTCCACGCGAAGTACTGAATGCAGCCTTAGGCGCATGAACCAAAAATTGGAGAACCTGAATGAGAAATCTGAAATCGAAATCTGCATTAGCAACGGTAGTGGCCATTGCGGCGGCATCGGCAATGGCCTCCGCGCCTGCGAGCGCTGCGGACATGGAAAAGTGCTACGGCGTAGCCTTGGCCGGTGAAAACGATTGTGCGGCGGGACCGGGCACGTCCTGTGAAGGCACGTCGACGGTGGACTATCAGGGCAATGCCTGGTCGCTCGTTCCGGCAGGCACATGCGAGTCGATCGAACTTCCGGGCGGCCGCTCAGGAAGCCTGGATGAACTCGATCGCGATCAGGCGTAACGCCCATCCCTTAACGCCGATCGGTCTGGCCCCTGCACTCTCCCCCAGATGCAGGGGCCGGTTTCATTGAACGCAACCGGCCTAATCGGAAATCTTTTTATCCGGCTGGTCCATTTGAGCAGAAATTCATCCGCTATGACGCTTCTTCGTGTGAGCCCCCTGCTACGCGGCGCGCTAGTTATGCTAGCCGGTGCAACTGGGTTGGGACTCCATCCGGCAGCCGCAATCCCGGCGGACGCCGATATCATTCTCGTCACCGCTCAAAAGCGCCAGCAAAATCTCGACGATGTTCCGTTATCTGTCGATGTCATTAGCGGCGACAGACTCGATGCAATCAGCAGCGCCGGCGAGGATATTCTATTTCTGGCGGCGAGATCGCCGAGCCTTTACGCCGAATCCTCCTCAGGCCGCACTTTCCCGCGATTTTATATTCGCGGACTGGGCAATACGGATTTTGACCTGAACGCCAACCAGCCGGTCAGTCTCGTTTATGACGAAATCGTTCTTGAAAACTCCATCCTCAAGGGGTTTCCGGTATTCGATCTTGACCGGATCGAGATTCTGCGCGGGCCTCAAGGAACACTGTTCGGACGAAATACGCCGGCCGGCGTTATAAAATTCGAGTCCGCCAAGCCGACTGAAGACGCTGAGGGCTACGGGCGCATTTCTTACGGCCGATTCGACACCATAGACGCTGAAGGCGCAATCGGCGGCCCGGTCGCAGGCGATACGCTGTTAGGCCGTCTTTCGCTTCTTGTTCAGCGTCGTGACGATTTTGTCGACAACACGTTTGAGTTTGGCGGCGAGGACGGGTTTGAAGAGTTTTTCGAATTCGCCGGGCGCGCTCAATTGCTATATCAACCAAACGACGATTTTTCCGCGCTGCTGAACATTCACGGGCGCCGGCTTGACGGCGGCTCGCGCTTATTCCGGGCCAACGTGATCAGACCGGGCGTTGGAGGTCTGGTCGAAGGTTTTCGACGGGACCGCACAGCGCAGGACGCAACGCAAATTCTTGAAGTCTATAATGCGGGCGCGAGCCTGAAGCTGGACTTCGATCTCGGC
>JBGTFV010000327.1:0-37467 GCA_041747095.1 Parvularculaceae bacterium | reverse complement strand
GGCGTCGCGTTCACGCTAGCTCAGCGACCGCGCGCGCGACTCGCGCGCCCGCGTCAGAGTCGTCAAGTGGATTCTTGCGAAGCCGGTGTCGGAGCGCCATCGGCGCGACGCGGCGAATGTGAGAAAGTTCGACCATCTCAGCGCCTTGCAGCGCGGCGTAAGCCCGGCTTGCGCGAAGCAACGTCAACTCGCCACGCAAACCGTCCGCACCGAGCGCGATACACAAGCGGGCAATCGACTCTAAGGCCGCGTCAGTCGTTTCCATTGCAGCAAGTCGCCCGCGCGCCGCCTCGATCTTGCGCCGAATGGCCCGATCTTTCGGCGCCCACTTCTTCGTGAACGCAACTGGGTCGCGCTCGAACGCGTCGCGCCGCCGCACGATTTCAATGCGTTCGCTGATTTCAGTGGGCGTTCGCACGTCGACCGACAAGCCGAAGCGGTCGAGCAGTTGAGGACGTAGTTCACCCTCTTCGGGGTTGCCGCTTCCCACGAGAACAAACTGCGCCGGGTGGCGAATGCTCAGACCTTCCCGTTCGACGACGTTTTCGCCCGACGCAGCAACGTCGAGCAACACGTCGACAATATGATCTTCGAGAAGATTAACTTCGTCGATATAGAGAAATCCGCGATGGGCCTGCGCCAGCAGGCCGGGCTCGAACTTGCGCACCCCGCCGACCAAAGCCGCTTCGAGGTCGAGCGCGCCAATCACCCGGTCCTCGGTTGCGCCAAGCGGCAAGTCGACCACGCGCGCCGCCTCGCTGGCCGATCGAATATCAGTCGCGGACGACCCGTCGCATTTGGCGCAAACGCCGGCAGGCGTCGCAGGCGCGCAACGATACGGGCACCCTTCGATCACATCAATCCTTGGCAGGAGCGCGGCTAGGGCCCGTATTGCCGTGGACTTTCCGGTGCCGCGGTCGCCAAACGCCAAAACGCCGCCAACGGATCGGTCAACCGCCGCGATCGTCACGGCGAGTTTCATGTCTTCTTGGCCGACGATAGCGGAAAACGGAAATGCCGGCACGGAACCCGTTGGTCAATGACATAAGCGGGCGACAAAAGATGCCGCCCGCCCTGGGAGGTTAAGTGTAAAAGCGCGTCTTCGTCACCATCGGCGAGACCGTTGCGCTTCATCGATTGATCGCTATTCGACGACCGACTGGAGATAGGCGATCACGTCCGCGCGGTCCTGCGCCGCTGGCAGGCCTGGGAAAACCATGCGGGTGCCCGGCATGTACTTCTGCGGAGCCTCTAGATATTCAAACATGACTTCTTCGGTCCAGACGATGCCCGAGTTCTTGTTGGCGGCTGAGTAGTTGAACCCTGCGATCGTACCCGCCTGCCGACCTACGATCCCGTAAAGCGATGGACCGACCCGGTTCTGCCCTTCCGCGACTGCGTGACAGGCCATGCACTTGACGAACACGCGCTTGCCGTTCGCTGCGTCCCCGGTCAATCCAGCAAGGGCCGACGCGGCCCCTGTAGACGCAGCGACCGTTTCAACCGCTCCCGAGGCGCCAGATCCCGTGTTTGCGCCGATATTGGCAACTTTATCCTCAGCGGGTTGGGTCGAAGCGGAAGCCTGTTCAGGCGCCATTTCTTGCGCTTCCATTTCAGGCTCACCGGGCGTTTCGGCAGCGGCTGGGGGTGTTTCAGTCGCCATGGCGTCAGCGGCAGACTCTTCTTCCGCGGGCGCTGGCGCAGCCTCTACTGGCGCAGGGGCGGGCGCCGCCGCCGTCGAGTTCTCTCCAGATCCGCCACAGCCGGCCAAAACCAAAGCCAACGCCGAGGCGCACAATAACGCTTGCATCGAACCAGTCATTTTCAACCTGTCCTCCATAATTCTTTGGGGCGCTTTGCGAGCGCCCCACTCGGTATTTGAATAGCGCGGATCGGAGCCGTTTGTCACGCGCGCATCGCCGCACCTTTGCTCAGAAAACGGGCTCTCAGCGCATTAATTTTGATCAAATTCGGAACTAATCGCCCTCGCCCGACACGCGCCCGCGGCGCCTTGTGGGCATTTTTCATCTGCATGCGCATGCGGCTTCCGGGCCGGTGCGGTTTCGGGATACGTTAAATATGGAGGGGCGGCGCATGCTTTCGTCACTGTCATTGATTTCGCACATGCGGCTTGCGCCGATTGCCCTGCTGGCGATCGCGATTCTCTCGCCCGCCGCCGCACGCCCGAACTTCGTCGTCATTCTTGTGGACGACGCGGCGCTGATGGATTTCGGCGCTTACGGCGGAGAGGCGGCGACGCCCAACATCGATGCGTTAGCCGAACGCGGCGTCATGCTGTCACGTTTTCACACTTCGCCGCTGTGCGCGCCATCACGGGCGATGCTGTTGACCGGCATCGACAACCACCGCACCGGCATTGCGACGATCCCTGAAATTCTCCCGGCGTCGCAACGCGGCAAGCCGGGATATTCAATGAGCATCGAGCCCGGCGTCAGCACGATCGCCGCTCGATTGAAATCAGTTGGCTATCGCACTTACATGACAGGAAAATGGCACCTGGGTCATGCTAATGGCGCGCTGCCCGTCCATCATGGGTTCGATCGGTCATTCGTGCTCGACGCATCCGGAGCCGACAACTGGGAACAAAAACCGTATATTCCCTACTATGCAACGGCGCCTTGGTTTGAAGATCACCTGCCTGCAAAGCTACCGGAGGATTTTTATTCATCCGACTTTATCGTCGGAAAAATGCTCGAATACCTCGATAATGACCTTGACGACGTTCGGCCATTTTTTTCATTCGTCTCGTTTCAGGCAATTCATATTCCGGTTCAGGCCCCCGCTGAACTGACGGCGAAATATATCGCTACGTATGCGGATGGCTGGGACAAGATGCGGGAGAAGCGCTGGCGGCGCGCGCAGGAGATTGGCCTGATCCCGGAAGGGGCCGCACTTGGGCCGATGGCGCCGGGCCTGCGCAAATGGAACACGTTAAACACGGATGAAAAAGCTTTAGCCGCCAAGTCAATGGCGGCGAACGCTGCGATGTTAGAATCGATGGACAAGCATATCGGGCGACTCATCGCCCGACTCGAGGAAAACGGCGCACTTGCAGACACGGTCTTTATCATAACGTCCGACAACGGACCCGAACCTAGCGACCCGCTTTCAATTCGAGGGTACGGCCTCTGGATGCGACTGAACGGATATTCCCGTTCGCTGACAGACCTTGGCGAACGCGGCAGCATGAATTACATCGGGCCGGAGTGGGCGAGCGCTGCGGCGTCGCCGAGCGCCCTGTTCAAATTCTATGCAACAGAAGGCGGCACGCGCGCACCACTGATTTTTTCGGGGCCGGGCGTCGACTTGGGGGGGCGTTCAAACGCATTTTCTTACGTCACGGACATTGCCCCGACGATACTTGAACTCGCTGGTGTTGACCCATCAGCCGACGATGGCGAGTTGGCTTCCCTCGCGTTTACCGGACGAAGCCTTGTTCCACTGCTGACGGGCGCGCGCGAAGAAATCTACGACGCACAAACCCCCGTCGGACTGGAGGTATCTGGCAACGCTGCGCTCTACAAGGGTGACTTCAAACTCGTCCGTGCACTGCCCCGCTACGGCGATGGATCGTGGCGCCTTTTCAATCTTGCGACCGATCCGGGCGAGACGTCCGATCTGTCCACCGTTTTACCTGAGAAATTTGTAGAACTTCTTCGGGACTACGAACATTACGCTGCCGAGATGGGCGTCCTTGACCTGCCGCCCGGCTACTCGACCGTACGGCAGCTATCGAAAAACGCACTTGTCGCGATGCTCAAGCACCATAGTTTGGCGATTTTTTCAGCCGGCCTTGCCCTTGGTGTCATCGTACTTTTGATTGGATATGCCGCCGCGAAGCGATCGAGACGACGACAATGATTTACCACGTGTTGGCGCTGGTCTCGGGGATCGGCATTTATGTTCGATTTGGGGCGAGCAAGGAGGAAACATGCGACGACTCATCATCGGCGGCGCTGCTACCATCGTCGCAGTTGGCGCACTTGCATACTTCCAACGCGACGCCATTGCCGTAGCGCTTATCAAGTTCGACACAAGCCGGCAGAAAGTACTCTCGAACCAAGCTATCGATTGGACGGCGACAGCGGCTTTGGATGCTTCCCCCGATACAGCATCCGGCGACCGACCGCCGAACGTCATCCTCATTTTAGCTGACGACCTTGGCATCAACGACATCTCGGCTTTTGGCGGGGGCGTCGCCGGGGGACGCGTGCCAACCCCGGCCATCGACGCACTCGCGCAGCGCGGCGCTTCTTTCACGCAAGCCTACGCAGGTACGGCAAGTTGTGCGCCTTCCCGTGCGATGATCCTGACCGGGCGCTATCCCACGCGAACGGGGTTCGAGTTCACGCCCACGCCTCCCGGCATGGGCCGCATCGTTTCGACGCTGGCGAATTCCCAACGAAAGACCGGGCCGCGCGTCGACTGGAATCGTGCACTGGCGGAGACGGTTCCTGAGTTCGATCAGCAAGGTCTGCCCTCGGAAGAGGTGACGATCGCCGAGGTTCTCAAAGATCGCGGCTATAGGACCATCCATATCGGCAAGTGGCACCTTGGCAGCGGGCCCGAATTTGGCCCCAACGCGCAAGGCTTCGATCAAAGCCTCGTCATGGCCAGTGGGCTGCACCTTGCGGAAGACGACCCGAATGCGGTGAACGCCAAACTTGATTTCGATCCGATCGACCGGTTTCTTTGGGCCCGCATGCGCTTCGCCGCATCGTATAACAACAGCCCTTGGTTCGAACCTGGCGGTTACCTCGCAGATTACTGGACCGACGAGGCGATCGCCGCCATTGACGCCCATCGTGATACGCCTTTCTTCCTCAGTTTGGCGCATTGGGCTGTTCACACGCCGCTGCAGGCAACTCGTGAGGATTATGAAGCTGTCGGCGACATCGAGCCTCATCGGTTACGCGTTTATGCCGCAATGGTGCGCGCGCTCGATCGAAGCGTCGCGCGGATTATCGAAAAGCTTGAAGCCGATGGCATTCTTGAAAACACGCTCATCATCTTCACCAGCGATAACGGAGGGGCCGGTTACATAGGGCTCAACGATGTCAATGCGCCGTACCGAGGCTGGAAGCTAACATTTTTTGAGGGGGGCATTCGCGTGCCAATGTTTTTTCATTGGCCGGCTCGCATTCCGGCGGGCATCACAATTGATCATCCAGTGGCGCAAATCGACCTTATGCCGACGATAGCGCGCGCAGCAGACGCGAAGATCCCGGAAAGCATCGCTATCGACGGGGTCGACCTTATCGACTACATGACGACGACAGCCGATCTTGCTCCCCCTCACAGCGCCATATTCTGGCAAAGCGGCTACTACCGCGTTGTTCGGCAAGGCGACTGGAAATTGCAGACGACCGAAAGGCCGAAGAAAGTCTGGCTTTTCAATCTTGCGACGGACCCTACCGAACAGGTTAATGTTGCCGAGGACAATCCCGCTAAGGTTGGCGAGTTACAGGCGCTGATCGAGCAACATCAACGAGGCGCTCGCGCTGCTCTTTATCCGTTCACGATTGAGGCGCCCACCCTTGTAGACCGAACAATGGTTGAAGGTTATACGCCGGACGATGAATATGTTTATTGGCCAAATTGAAAGCCGCCTGCTGCCGCGCGCTTGCAGCGCAGCAATTGAAATCAATCTGCATCCTTCGCAATGCGAAAGCCGATATGACTCGCCGAGAAATCGACGTCCTGCCCTTGCCGCGCCGCCGGTCTAAATCGGCGGCAATAATTCTCAGAACACAGATAAGAACCGCCCTTGATAACGCCGACGCTTGTTGCGCCTTCCCGGGATTGAAAATCCGTATCGGTCCATTCCCAGACATTGCCGATCATGTCGAAAAGCCCATGGTTGTCAGCGCCGAAACATCCAACCGGCGCGACGCCGCGAAAGCCATCTTCGCCCTCATCGCGAAAAGGGAAAATCCCCTGCCAGACGTTTGCGGGAACGTCGCTCGCGCCAGCGCTCGGCGTACCCGTAGCGGCTGCAAATTCCCATTCCACCTCGCTCGGCAAGCGGCCACCCGCCCATGCTGCATAGGCAACTGCGTCATTACGAGAGACGTGAGTGACCGGCGCGCGCTCACTTTCTGACCCGACTTCTCCGCTCCTGCGCCAGTTAGCATTAGGGTCAAGCCGCCAGCCGCCGCCTACGCCTGCAGTAAAAATTGCGGAGCCGCCCTCGACGCCTTTACGTTCTGCGTCAGTGAGATAGCCCGTCGATTCTACGAATGCCCGGAATTCACCAACCGTCACTTCGTGCGTCAGAAGATAAAACGATTCAACATGTACGCGCGCGGCAGGCCCCTCCTCAGGGTAAATTGGCGCAGCGCCCATAATGAACGACCCGCCTTCGACGCGCGCGAACTTCCCGATATCATCGCCCCTCAGTCCGCACCGGGATTTCGCTTCGGTCGGAGCTAATTGCGCCGCTTCGTTGCTTTTTGAGCAAGCCGCCGCTCCAAGCACCAGAGTGAACGCAATGGTTTGAAGGAAAACTCGCATCACATTTTTCGAGACATGGCGATGTGAGTATCGTCAGGAGGCAAGCTGAATAACATGCCGTCTTCAGCTATGACGATCTTTTTTCCAAAGATGCGCGGCGCATCCCCCAAAAAGGCCCTATAGAGATAACGCAGAGGAATAGGCGGCGTCAGGTGCGTGAGCACAAGTTGACTGACGCCAGCCGCGTCAGCCGCTCGGGCCGCGTCTTCGGGAGTCGTGTGATAAGTCAGAATATCTTCCGATATTTTTGCAAGCACATCATCTCCCGCTGCGCGAGCAGCAGCGCCGAGAATGGCGACCATCTTATCTTGCTGCGCTTCGTGGAATAAAAGGTCCGCACCCTTTGCAACTTCAACCAGTCGGTCTGAATATTTCGTATCGCCGCTGATAACGACGGAACGGCCACGATAATCGAAGCGAAACCCAAATGCCGGCGCTACGGGTTCGTGTTGAACCAGGAACGCCGTCACCTTCAATCCGTCTGTATCCAGAATGACTGACTGACCAACTGATTCGTTGAGTTCAATTTCGCGCGAGATGCCTCCAAACCCGCTTTCTGGGGCGACGGCATCGCCGTGATGGGCTGTGCGAAACGTCGCGTCCACAGCATATGCCTCGTTAAAGCCGTTTACGACTCTTTCGGTTCCTTGGGGTCCAAGAATGAGCAACGGTCTCGATCGACCTTTTGTCACCCACGACTGGAGGATCGCCTCACCAAGTCCATCAATATGATCGGAGTGAACATGCGTCAGGAGGATCGCCGATATGTCGCCAGCCGAAGCCCCCATCAACGCCATGCGCCGGACGCCGCTGCTTCCGGCGTCAATCATGATCAACTGCTTTCCTGCAATCACAAAATTGCATGGGCCAGCGCGATTTGGGTCTGGCATTGGAGAAGCTGATCCGCAAACGCCGACGTGCAGCCCATCGGGCAAATCGGCAACGAGCGAACGACTTATTCGCTCCATGGCGAAGCGATCGTAGAGGCGCATTCCGATCTGTTTCTGGAAGGCGACGCTTACGAAAGCTGCAACGGCGATAATCGTACCTGCACAAATTAATAAAGGAGTTTTCATCTGCGCCTCAGCCCTAATCAATTGACGCGAGGAGAAACGACTTCGCTCGCGGCCTTATTGTTTGCATGCGATGAATGCTTCAGGTCGTTCTCCACCGCCCAGAGCCGGTCCTGCCCCCAATGCGCACGCCCACTATTGACGCGAAAACTGGGAACGCCCCACAAACCTAACGAGAATAGCTCTGCGCGGTTTTCTTCGGCGATTTCTCGCCAGGATCCATCTGCCAACGCTAATGCGACCTCTGCCGAGCTAATGCCGGCGCGTTGTGAGATGATATTCAGTCCTTTGTCGGTGGCGGCGTCAATTCCATCTGCAAAAACGCCCTTCAGGAAAGACTCAGCGAAAGCTGACCCGCGGCCGTCGCGGATCGCCCTGTGCAAGACCGCAAGCCCACGCTCTGCTCCGGCTCCGACGGGGTCAGCGACACGGCCAAAGGGCATCCCGAGCCGCTCGGCTTCACGCTTCGTGTCGCGGACGATGTAAAGGCGTTTTGCGGCAGGCACAGGCAGCCCGCGCATGACCATGGGCAGCACCAAACGCAAGCGCAACGCGGCGCCTGATTGCTCGGCCAGCCGCCTCACGCGAGCAGCCGCGAGATACGTGTAAGGGCTGCGAAAGGAGAGGAAGAAATCGATCGACCCGCCCGCCGACGGTGCGGCGCCGCCTGTCGCTTCAAGCTGGCGGACAACCGAAGCACCCTTGCGACGGCGCGCCAGTCGTTGCTCAAGATAAGGCAGCCGGTCGACTCCCCAATACCACTCGCCCTCGAAATAAAACGTCGCCCCGAGATAATGTCCAAGGCGAGTTCTCAGGGCGTCGCCTGCTGCGAGGACCGCCGAGGGATCTTGGGAGGCTGCGGATGGTCGATCCCCGCGCCAGAGCAGGTCGCCGAGCTTGACCGCCGTCCTCGCGAAGTCTTTCAGTGGAACGCCCGCAAGCGCTGACTGCCCTATTCGCATAGCTGGTTCGCTCAAAGGGGCCATGCCGACAAACGATAATCCGTGGGCGGCGGCGAGTAAATTAGCGTCCTTTACTGCATAGTTTGCGAGGAGCGAGAGTTCCGGCGCAGCCCTGAGGTCAGGAGACGACACAAGATGTGGCGTGATGACGACATCGTAGGCAGACTCCAGCCGCTCCAACAACTGGACGGTCAGGTGACTGTAGGGATCACTAACATCGTGAAAATAGTGGATATTCAACCCGCCGCGGAGCGGGCGAAAACTTGCAGCTGCAAAGCGCTGCGCTTGGCGCACGCCTGAGCTTGCTACAAGACTTGCCATTATTGTCTTAGCGGTTGACCTCATCACCCATGATGCCATTTATTTTATACAAGTTGGGAAACGCGCCACTGCTTTGGCTTCTTTCCGACACAGCTCACTATAATTACCCCTCGCCTATCTATCGGCCTCGATAGAGCGGCGCTCGCGTGCAACGCTTGCGAGAGCTGCGCTGGTAATCGGCGGACTTAGAACCCCTCCGCAGTTATCTATGCCTACACCGACTAATGAACGAGCAGCGCTGGACTATCTCGAGCGCTTGAAATTCTAACAGAAAACCTGTCAGTATTGCGAGCTTCCAACAACCGTCGGCTTCATCTCAAAAACGCGCCAACGCCCGTCGGAGTCGCACGCAACGCCTTCCCACCGATCAGATCGACCGTTGACGGACATACGTTGTTCCCACCGGCGGCATTCAAGAGGTCGCCGGCGCGGCCCCCCGGCAAGATCGAGTTCCGTACCGGGAGCCTTTATCGCGAGGCTTTCATTTAGATACCCGAGAACGCGGCCGTCTACCTCGGCAAGAAGCCAGGGTTTACCCACGGTCTTGCCGATGGCCACGACGCCAACGCCAGCCTCCAGCTTGTCGATGACGGGAAAGTCCGTCGACGGCCCCGAACGGACATTTGCCGTGCGCGTAACCGCGTAAAGCCCCTGTTCGGTCTCAAAGGTTTCATCGATGTGGAGGCCTTCCGGATATTCAGGCCAGCTAGCGGGGACAGGCTTTAGATCGCCGAGAACTCTTTTCCCCGCGGTAACCCAGCCAAATGCTGCTGGACCTTTCCAATCGAAGCGTTCGCCAGGCGCACCCGCACTCACTGCCTGCTCAAAAACCCTCGCGAGGGCGACTTGATCGCTGCGACTGATTTCTGAGCCTAGCGGGGACCCGGCGGCGTAGGCAGCGGAGGACTCCGAGACTGTTCGGCCTGACACGGGACCGGTCGCGCAGCCTGCGGAGACAAGCGCTGTCGCCAGCAACGCAGCGCCGACAATAATTGGTTTTTGAGACATTAATAATTTCCTTACTACGATCGCCACTATAACCTCGAATGCCGATAAACTGCCACCCTCCAGCGGGTTCCGGCTCAACGCGCCTCGCAACCGCCCATGCCGCTTTGGCTTCGTTCCAGCAGCCATTTCTTTACGCTTTTAGGCGAACTTCCGGTTGTAAGCTCGAGGGGAGTTTTCATGACCGGTCAAACCGGAACTGCGTCGCGGCTGAAACAGCTAATTGAGGTGGCGCGCGAGGACTCGAGCGACAAGCGTCGTGATTTATTGCGTGAAATCACTGACGTTTTCATGGCTGCGCCGGATCGCTACACGTCTGCCGAGATGCAGCATTTCGACGTCATCCTTTCCAAGGTCGCTGAAACCGTTGAGATCGCTCTGCGGCAGGAAATCGCGGAAAAACTTGCTGACGTTCCAAATGCGCCGCGCGGCCTCGTTCGCCAATTCGCCCATGATGAAATCGCTGTCGCTGAACCTATCCTGAGCCGGAGCGCTGCGCTTTCTGAAGAAGACCTTGTTCGCGTCATTCGCCAGCGTGGTCAGGAACATATGCGCGCCATAACGCGGCGGCGAGAGGTTCCGGAAACGGTTTCCTCCGAGCTTGTTGAACGTGGCGACGCCGAGGTGCTGGTTTCGCTTGCGGGCAACCGCGGCGCGCGTTTTACCGCCGAGACCATGCAACGGCTCGTAGAGCATTCCCGATCGATCCCTGAACTTCAGCAGCCAATGACAGGGCGTTACGACTTGCCCCCACAATTGCTCACGCAGATGTATTTCTTTGTTTCATCGGCGCTTAAGCGGGAAATCCTCAAAAGGTCAGATCTTCTCGATCCGGGCCTGATCGACGAGGCCATGAGCGCAAACCGCCAGCGGATCCTTTCCAGCGCAGTCGCCGACGCGCAATCGGAAATCTCAGAAGCCCGGCGATATATCCAGGAAAAAATCCGCGCCAACGCGGTGAACGAAAGCCTATTAAAGGAGCTCATCGAGATTAGGCGTTCGTCGGAATTTCTTTTCGCCTTTGCACATTATGTGGGCATCGATCCGGCAACAGCGCAGCGGGTCATGCAGGATAAATCTTGGGAATCTCTGGCTATTGCATGTCGGGCAGCAGGGCTCGAGCGCTCAACTTTCGCGAAGATCGTTTTTGGGCTGCAACGAGGCGAGGACGAACAGACAAAGGCGCTTCGCATTCTTGATCTCTATCTGAAAGTTCCTCAGGAGGCCGCCGAACGGGTCATGCGTTTTTGGCGCGTGCGGAGCGAAGCCGCAAATTCAGACCGACCCAAGCGGCAGTCGGTTTCAATCCGTCGATAAATCTTGCCAATACCGTCCGGATACGTTGTTCAAATTTTTATGTCTGGCTGCTGATGACCGGCGATTGATCATTTGGACGTTCCAGACGCTTGAGCCATCACGAATTGAAGAGAAGCCTTGAGACGTGCAAAAAATTATTTTGCGCGAGAGGCGACTTGTGTATGGTGAATAAAAAATAATGGGAACGCTTGGCATCATGACGAGAGCAAGGCTAATTCTGATAGCAGCCGCGGTCGCGTTTGCCGTAGCTCTTTTGTATGCTGGCGGTCAGTACGGAGAGGTTGCTGGTATTAGATTTCGGGCTTTTTAGCGTCGCCAGATTGAAGCCAATCTTTACAAGGTACAAATGCGCGCGGCTTTCGCTAGCGAATTAGAACGTCGCACCGAACTCTGCCCCATTTAACGGAGTTCGCGAAGGAAAGCGTGAGCGAAATTTTTTCAGCGCACGCTCCGAACAGTTGGCGGCGCAATAAAAAAGGCCGCGATGACCGAACGGCATTTCGAGATCTGGGACGTATTTACCGATCGCCTCCACGCGGGCAATCCGCTTGCCGTCGTTATGGATGCAATCGGACTCGACACGGATCAAATGCAGAAGATCACCGCCGAGTTCAATCTTTCGGAGACGGCTTTCGTCTTCCCACCTCCCAGCCCGCAGTGTGAGGCTGGCTTGCGCATCTTCACGCCCGGCTTTGAAGTACCCTTTGCAGGCCATCCGACTGTGGGGTCAGCTATTGCGCTGGCGCGCGCGCGGGGGCTGAGCGGCGCCATGAGGCTTGAGCTCCCCGCTGGTCTCTTCGATGTTGATCTCCGCCGGGAAAACGGTATCGCGTATGCGGAATTCACTAATCCTAACCTTCCGACTGCTGGTGGGGTGGCTCCCGCAGCCGCGATCATTGAAGCGGCAATGTCCTTGCCGCGCGGCGCGATTAGCGAAGCGACGCACAGGCCCCGCCGTGTAGGCGCAGGCGTCAATTTCATTTATGCTTGCGCATCGCTGGCGCACGTTCAGGCCGCACGCCTTAATCATCAGGCTTGGGACCAACTCAATCTTGATGGCGCCGTTGGACTTCTGCTTTACGCGCAGACTGAAGGGGCAATTCCAGATCTTCCCTCGACCCGCCATCACGCTCGTTTTCATGTGCGCATGTTCGCTCCAGGGGCCGGCATCTCGGAAGACCCCGCAACCGGTGGGGCCGCAGCCGCTCTTCCCGGACAGGTTCACGCCGCATCGCGCCTGTCTGACGGAACGCATCTTTGGTTGATTGATCAAGGGGAAGAGATGGGCCGCCCCAGTCGCATCAATGTAACTGTGGACGTTTCCGACGGGGTTATCGCTAGGGTGCGCGTAGGCGGTACGGCCGTCCGCGTTGCAGAGGGGCGCCTCTTTACTTGATCTTCTGCCGCCAATGGACGCCGAACCGGCATTCACACTTTCGCGGTCAATAGGCGGAATATCGCGATCGCCTGCGGTGAAAATCGAAAGCGCCCCGAAAAAGACCGTGAGTGCAATGACGAATTGCACCTCAATAGAACGATAGCAGAAAATCGCGCGCTGAGCAGGTCCCTGCAATCATGCTCGACCACAAAAAGGTTGGTTGACGTTCGACCTCATTCCGGCGGATAGACAATATGGGCCACGCCTTCCCAACGAGGCGCGACCCATCTGCGAGGATGGGAGTAAATAATGACGATTAAAAAACCGGGCGCGCGCCCCGCGCGCCCCTACTTTTCTTCGGGGCCATGCGCGAAACGCCCGGGATGGGCGGCGTCAAATCTCGCCACCGAAAGTTTAGGTCGCTCGCACCGCGCGAAAATCGGCAAGTCGAGGCTGCAGGAGGCGATAGACCGCACGCGCGCGCTGCTGGAAGTTCCACCTGACTTCAAGATTGGCATCGTCCCTGCCTCTGATACTGGCGCAGTGGAAATGGCTATGTGGTCCATGCTTGGTCCGCGGCCAGTCGATATGCTTGCCTGGGAAAGCTTTGGCGAAACTTGGGTTGTTGACGCTATCAAGCAATTGAAACTCGACGCGCGAAAGCTCTCGGCTCCCTATGGCGAGATTGCAGATCTCAGCGCAGTGAACCCAGCGCATGATGTCGTCTTTACCTGGAATGGCACGACTTCGGGCGTGAAGGTTCCCAACGCGGACTGGATATCGGCGCGCCGCGAAGGGATAGTCATTTGTGATGCCACCTCTGCTGCGTTCGCCCAGCCGCTCGATTGGACGAAACTCGATGTCGTCACTTTTTCCTGGCAGAAGGCGCTCGGAAGCGAGGGCGCTCACGGTGTTCTGGTTGTTGGCCCACGCGCTGTCGAACGCCTTGAAAGCTATCGGCCGCCCTGGCCCCTGCCAAAGATATTCCGCCTGACTAAGGGTGCAGAACTAATCTCTGGAATTTTTGAAGGCGAGACGATCAATACGCCATCCATGCTGTGCGTAGAGGATTGGATCGACGCTCTGAAATGGGGGCAGTCGATCGGCGGGCTTGAGGCGCTTCACGCACGCGCTGACGCAAATTTCCGCACGCTTTCTGATTGGGTCGATCGCACCGAGTGGATTGATTTTCTTTGTGCCGATAAATTACTACGGTCGAATACGTCTGTATGCCTCAAGATTTCGGCCCCGGACTTTACAGCGCTCGACGACGCGGATCAGCGGAATTTCGTCAAAAAGATGGAAAGCCTTCTGGCGCGCGAAGAAGCCGCCTTTGATATTGGCGGATATCGAGACGCCCCGCCCGGATTGCGAATTTGGTGCGGCGCAACCGTTGATCGCGCGGACATTTCCGCGCTTTGCCCGTGGCTAGACTGGGCCTTCGCCGAAGCATCCGGCGCGTAGCAGACTAACGTTGCGCGATATGCCGCGCGATCAAATTGTGTCACCGAATTTTGGAGCCTTCCATGACCAAAGTGCTGATATCCGACGCCTTGAGCGAAACCGCTGTGAGCATTTTCAAAGATCGCGGCGTTGCCGTCACGTACGAACCTGATTTGGGCAAAGACAAAGAGAGGTTGCTCAAGATCATCGGCGAGTATGACGGCCTCGCCATCCGTTCAGCGACCAAAGCGACAGCGGCGGTCATTGCAGCCGGCAAGAAATTGAAAGTCATCGGTCGCGCTGGTATCGGCGTTGATAACATCGACATCCCCGCGGCAACTACCGCAGGCGTCGTTGTCATGAATACGCCCTTTGGCAACGCAATCACGACAGCAGAGCACGCTCTCGCCCTGATGTTTTCACTTGCCAGACAAATTCCGCAGGCCAATCAATCTACGCATCTCGGTAAATGGGAGAAGGCGCGCTTCATGGGCGCCGAACTTTTTTCCAAGACGCTCGGGATTATCGGTTGCGGCAATATCGGCGCGAATGTCGCCGAGCGGGCAATTGGCTTGAAGATGCGCGTTATCGCTTACGACCCCTTCCTTGGCGATGCGCGGGCAGAAGAAATTGGCGTTGAGAAAGTCGACCTCGATACCCTGCTGGCGCGTTCGGAAATCATAACGCTTCATACACCGCTTACAGACCAAACGCGGAATATTCTCTCGGCGGAAGCGCTTAGTCGCACGCGTCGGGGCGTCTTTATCATCAATTGCGCACGCGGCGGGCTCGTGGACGAGAGCGCCCTGAAGGCGGGGCTTGATACTGGCCATATCGCCGGCGTCGGTCTCGATGTTTTTGCTGAAGAGCCCGCAACAAGTCACCCGCTTTTCGGTCATGAACGGGTGGTCGCCACACCGCACCTCGGCGCTTCGACGCTAGAAGCTCAAGAAAACGTTGCCATTCAAGTCGCCGAGCAAATGGCGGACTATCTCACACGGGGGGCTGTTACGAATGCGCTAAATATGCCGTCGATCAGCGCAGAAGAGGCGCCGCGTCTGCGTCCATTCATTCAACTTGCTGAAAATCTCGGCAGGTTCGCCGGACAATTGACCGAAACCAGCATAAAAGCCATTGAAGTCAGCTATGCGGGCGCGGTTGCAAAGCTAAATTCCAAACCGCTGACAGCCGCAGCCATAGCCGGCGTACTTCGACCGATGCTTGCTGGCGTAAACATCGTAAATGCACCGATCGTGGCCAAAGAGCGTGGCATCGCCATCGCCGAAACATTCCGAGATCACGCCGAGAATTTTGAAAGCATCATCCGGCTCCGGATTGTAACGGAACGAAACGATCGAACAATTTCTGGTGCGTTATTCGGCAAAACGGCGCGCGTCGTTGAAATCAAAGGCGTCGAAATGGAGTCCGGCTTCGCACCGCACATGCTTTACGTGACGAATGCAGATCGCCCTGGTTTCATCGGCGCGCTAGGCGGGGCTCTTGGCGACGCAGGCGTAAACATCGCGACGTTCAATTTAGGGCGCTCAGGCCCCGGAGAGGATGCAATTGCGCTTCTTGCGGTTGACGATCTTGTGAGCGAAACAGTACTCGCAACGGTCAGGGCCCTGCCGCACGTACAACAAGCCAAAGCCCTTACGTTCTGAGTCGCTAAAGACTGATCTGGAGGATCCGTGCAGGACGTTGTCGACTTTGCGGCTCGGCTCCCTAAAGCCGAATTGCACCTTCACATTGAGGGAACATTAGAACCGGAGCTATTGCTAAAATTGGCCGACCGGAATTCAATTGATCTGCCGTTCAAGAACGTTGCAGAGGTCCGCGCTGCGTACGAATTTTCCAACCTTCAGGATTTTCTCGATATCTATTATCGCGGCATGAGCGTTCTGCAAACTACGGAAGATTTTTTCGATCTAACGATGGCCTACCTCAATCGGGCGCGCGCTGATAATGTCCGGCATGCTGAGATATTCTTCGATCCGCAGGGACACACCGCCCGGGGTGTTCCCTTTAATGACGTCGTTTCCGGCATTTTGACTGCGCTGAGCATGAGCCGTCCTCAGTTCGGCATGACCACATCACTTATCATGTGTTTCCTGCGACACTTGCCCGAGGAGGACGCTTTTTCGACGCTGCGCGAGGCTGAGCCTTGGCTCGACCGGATTGCGGCGGTTGGACTTGATTCAACAGAGGTCGGCCACCCGCCTTCAAAGTTTCAGCGTGTGTTCCAGTCAGCTCGCGATCGAGGCTTGAGAGTTGTTGCCCATGCGGGCGAAGAAGGTCCGCCAAGCTACGTCTATGAGGCGCTTGACCTGCTTGAGATTGATCGTCTCGACCACGGTAACCGGGCGCTGGAGGACGACGCCCTAGTAGAGCAGCTGGTCAAGCGAGAAATGACATTGACCGTCTGCCCACTGTCCAATCTGAAGCTTTGCGTCGTTCGACAGATGCAGGAACATCCAATCAAGAAGATGTTAAATCTGGGCCTTCGCGCGACGATCAATTCGGACGATCCCGCCTACTTTGGCGGCTACATGATGGCGAACTACAAAGCGGCAATCGAAGGAGTTGGCCTGAACCGCGAAGACGTTCGAACGCTTGCGCGAAACAGTTTTCTTGGCTCATTTATGAACGACGGGCAAAAGCGGGCGCACATCGCTGCTATCGACAGCGTCGCTTAGCGCTCTAACGTTCGCAATGCGATCATTTTCGATTAAGCCACTTCGAACAGACCGGCGGCGCCCATTCCGCCGCCGACGCACATGGTGCAAACGACATATTTCACGCCGCGCCGCTTACCCTCAATCAGCGCGTGCCCGACCATCCTAGCGCCGGACATACCATAAGGGTGTCCAATCGAAATCGCGCCGCCGTTAACGTTCAATAGATCGTCCGGGATACCTAATTTATCGCGGCAATAGATGACCTGAACGGCGAATGCCTCGTTAAGTTCCCAAAGACCAATGTCCTTCATTTTTAGCCCGTTCTTCTCGAGCAATCGGGGCACGGCATAGACGGGTCCGATTCCCATTTCATCCGGATGCGTCCCAGCTACCGCCATACCGCGATAGAACCCAAGCGGCGAAAGTCCGCGGCGTGACGCTTCTTTCGCCTCCATAACCACCGCTGCCGAGGCGCCGTCCGACAACTGAGAAGCATTGCCTGCGGTAATATACTTGCCTTCTTTGATCACTTGTCCACCGGGAAACACCGTCTTCAGGCCGGCAAGCCCCAGAGCAGTTGTGTCTGCACGGTTCCCCTCGTCCTTCTCCAGCATTGTTTCGTTCTCAGAGGTCTGCCCGGTAGCTTTGTCGACGAATTTCATCACCGATTTCATCGGCACGATTTCGGCGTCAAACCTTCCGGCAACCTGCGCCGCATGTGTACGTTGCTGCGATTGTAACGAATAAGCGTCCTGCGCTTCGCGGCTAATCTTGTAGCGGTCTGCAACAATCTCTGCGGTTTCGATCATCTGCATGTACGTGGCCGGCATGTTTTTCAGCAGCCAAGGATCGGGACGCACAAACATGTCAGCAGTTTGGTTTGTTGAGATTGATTCCACGCCCCCCCCAATGGCGACAGTCATGTTGTCGACGATCACTTGCTTGGCGGCGGTTGCAATTGCCATCATACCAGATGCACACTGACGGTCGAGCGACATGCCCGAAACGCCGATAGGGAACCCGGCGCGAAGGGCTGATTGCCGCGCAACGTTCTGAAAGGCTGTGCCTTGTTGCAGTGCGCAGCCCATGACCACGTCTTCAATTTCTTCTAATTCGACTTTGGCGCGTTCGGCCGCTTCGCGAATGGCGTGCGCACCGAGAGCCGGGGCGCCAGTCGCATTGAAAGCGCCGCGATATGCCTTGCCAATCGGTGTCCGAGCAGTCGACACAATGACAGCTTCACGCATAAGATTCTCCTATTGAACCGGTTCGTTTAATACGCACGCTTCGCTTAGCGAGCGCGGCTCTTGGCCTTCGTCAAGAAATTCATGTTTGGGCCCGCGCTATTTTCATAATAGCGAATATCCGACTTATCAGAAATTTCTTCCCAGCTCGATGCGATCGCTTCAGGCGTCTGTTTGCCGGGTGGAAGGTAAATCCCTCCAGTCTCGACGACATAGGCGCGGGCATAACCGCCTGCTGCGCAAGATACGATCGCGCGCGAAGGGGCTTGCTCACTTACCAGATACAAAAGGGCAGCTGTGATCGCCTCCGGCGTCATCTCATCCAGCACGTCAGCGGGTATGCCGATGTCTTCCGTCATGCGCGTCTTGGCGGACGGCGACAGCAGGTTGACGCGAATGTTATATTTCGCGCCCTCAAGATGCAGCGCATTCATAAAGCCGACCATACCGGCTTTTGCGGCGCCATAGTTTGCTTGTCCGAATATACCGTGCAAACCAGAAGGCGACGACGTGCAGACGATGCGCCCGTAATTCTGCTGACGCATAATCTCCCAAACGGCTTTCGTGCAAATCGCCGTGCCAATCAGATGGACGTCGATCACCAGTCGAAAATCGTCAATCTCCATCTTGGCAAAAGTCTTGTCACGCAAGATTCCAGCATTATTCACAAGAATGTCGACGCGGCCCCATTTGTCCATCGCGGCGCTTACCATTGTCGCAATTTCGTCCGGGCACGTTACATTTGCGCCGTTAGCAAGCGCCTCTCCTCCCGCAGATCTGATTTCGTTCGCAACGGCTTCAGCGGCGGTTATCGACGACCCGGAGCCGTCGCGCGATCCACCCAGATCGTTGACCACCACCTTCGCGCCGCGCGCCGCCAACGCCAATGCGTGGCTGCGGCCAAGGCCGTTCCCGGCTCCCGTAACAATTGCCACCTTGCCGTCATACCGGATGGTCATTCGATAAGCCCTTTAAACAAATTGAAGCGTGAGCCATTCTGCCATGAGAGCTGGCTTGTCCTCGCCTTCGATCTCAACTTTGCACGCATATTTGAACTGGAACTGGCCAGGCGATTTCTCGTCGACGCTCATCAGCGTGAAACGCGCGCGAATATTTTTGCCTGACTTCACCGGGGCGATGAACCGCACTTTCTCAAAGCCATAGTTTACGCCCATTTTGATGCCCTGGAGAACGATCACGGAGCCCTGCGCCAGTTGCGACAGCATCGAGAGCGTCAAAAAACCATGGGCGATGGTGCCGCCGAACGGCGTCATCTTGGCTGCTTCCGGGTTTACATGAATAAATTGGTGATCGCCTGTAACGTCAGCAAATTGATTGATGCGATCCTGATCGATCAAAACCCAATCTGAGACGCCAGTCTCCGCACCGACATGCGCTTTGACATCTGATGGCTCCACAATCAGCATTAATTTCTCCTTAGTATCCGCGCAATTGCGCGATCCGGTCAGCATGATAGGCGAAATCGCCAAACATCTCCTGCGCTACCCGAATGCGCTTCATAAAGAAACCGAGATCGTATTCGTCCGTCATGCCAATACCGCCATGCATCTGGATGGCTTCTTGGCTCGCAAGCTTGGCGACTTCCCCGGCCTTCGCCTTTGCGAGCGAACAGGTAATGCCGGCCATTCCGAAGTTTTCGTCGAGGTCCTGCAGGGCCTTGAGCACAACCGACTTCATCAGTTCGATCTCCGAATAGAGATGCGCGGCCCGATGCTGCAAAGCCTGAAACGACCCGATTGGTTGCCCAAATTGACGCCGTTGCTTGATGTAATCGACGGTCATAAGGAACGCTTGCTGTGCGGAGCCTGACATCTCCGCTGCAAGCCCCGCGCGTCCTGCTGACAAAACGCTTTCGATCACTGCATGGCCGCCATCGACTTCGCCAATGACGTCTGCGCCGGTGACGTCGACATTATCGAAGGTGATGCGCGCCGCGTTACGGCTATCGATCATCATTGTGCGTTCCGTGGCGACGCCTTTTGCCTGCGCGTCGATCAAGAAAAGCGTAAGGCCATCGGACTCGCCAGGCGCGCCGCCGGTGCGCGTAGCAACGAGGAGATGATCTGCAACGTGACCTTCGGCAACAAATGATTTGTCGCCAGAAAGCCTAAAGCCATTCCCTGACTTATCTGCACGCAGAGCGATTTTCGCAGGTCGATGTTTAGGCCCCTCGTCTACCGCAAGCGCCATGATCGCTTCGCCACTCGCGATTCGCGGCAGATGCTCGGCGCGCATTGATGCGCCTGCGAACTTGCGTAACGCCGTCGCAGCAAGCACGGAAGTTGAAAGAAACGGAGAGGCTGTAAGCGTTCTGCCCATCTCCTCAGCGAGGACGCCAGCCCCAACAAAACCGAAATCAGAGCCTCCGTACTGTTCGTCTACCAGGATGCCCGCCCAGCCCATTTGCGCCATTTCACGCCACAGTTCACGCGAAAAGCCAGCCTCGCTGCGGTCATCCCGCAATTTCCGCAATGCTGAAACAGGAGCTTTTTCATCCAGAAATCCGCGTGCGGATTCCTTCAAGAGGCTTTGTTCTTCGGTAAGGACGAGAGCCATTTATCCGTATCTTCCCTTTTCTGCGCAGCAAACGCGATCAGGCGTCGGGGAGTTCGAGGATTCGCTTCGCGATGATATTCAATTGAACTTCGGACGTGCCGCCTTCGATCGAATTCGCCTTGCTCCGCAACCATCCTTTGGCGATCTTTCCGTCTTCGGAGCGTGCGCCCTCCCATTCCAGAATATCTGCGCCACCGCTATCCATGGCCAGTTCGGCGCGGCGCTTGTTCATCTCTGTGCCGTAATATTTAAGCATGGACGACTTAGCGCCCACGCCTTGCCCGGCCTTTGCTTCATCCTTCATCCGATCCATCGTCAAAAGGAAAGACCAGCCGTCAATTTCAGCCTGCGCAATCTTGGCGCGAAGCATGGGATCGGCAAGCCGGCCCCCATCGAGGCCGATTGACTGTGCAGCCACTTCACCAATCCCGCGTCCGCCCATTAGGCCGCCGCCACCTGCGCCGATCATTTCACGTTCATGCGTGAGCAAATACTTCGCGACGTCCCAGCCGCGATTCATTTCACCAACGATGCGCCCTTCTTTAGGCACTCTGACGTTGTCAAAGAATGTCTCACAAAACGGCGATTTGCCAGAGATCAACCGTATTGGCTTGGTGGAAACGCCTTCGCTCGCCATGTCGAACAAGAGGAAGCTGATGCCAAGATGTTTCGGCGCCTTGGAATCGGTCCTTACGAGGCAGAAAATCCAGTCGGATTCGTCCGCGTAAGACGTCCAGATCTTCTGACCGTTGACGAGCCAATGATCACCCATGTCTTCGCATTTTGTCTGGAGCGATGCGAGGTCAGAACCAGCGTTCGGTTCGGAGTATCCTTGACACCAGCGAATTTCGCCGCGGGCAATTGGCGGCAAATACGTTAGCTTCTGTTCATGCGTGCCATATTTCAACAACGCCGGTCCGAGCATCCAGATGCCAAAGCTTTCCAGAGGCGAACGCGCCTTTAACCGGCGCATCTCTTCTTTGAGGACGCGCGCCTCGTCTTTCGACAGGCCGCCGCCTCCATATTCTTTCGGCCACTCGGGTACGGTCCAACCTTTGGCGGCCATCCGGTCAAGCCAAGTCTTCTGCGCGTCAGACGTGAATTCCCAGCGCCGTCCGCCCCAGCAAATCTCATCCTCGCCGCGGATGGGAACGCGCATTTCGGGGGGGCAGTTCGCCTCAAGCCATGCGCGTGTTTCCGCTCGAAATTGCTCAACGTCGCTCATTGCCTACTCCTTTAGAATGCCGAAGCATCAAACGCCCGTGTTCGCCTGCACGCAACGGTATTGCGCAGTTGCGAACTCGGCCTGAGGCGCGGCGGCGCGTCGCGCCTCAGGCGCTCCAGGCGGCTGGATGCTGGAGTGCGATCATGCGGATCGTTCGCTTGTCGAATTTAGCGGTGCCGAGACGCGGCAGTGGCTGTGGAGAGATCCAGATGCGTTCGGGCACCTTAAACCCCGCCATGCCATTCGCCATAAAATCGCGCAATATTTGCGGGTCGAGACTGGGGTCTTTTGGAAAGACAACAAGACCAACCCGTTCACCGAGCACTGTGTCAGGTACGGAGAACGCCGCTACCTCTGCTACGCCGGGGTGCTCGTAGGCGCGATTTTCCACTTCTATGCAAGATATGTTCTCCCCGCCCCTTATAATGAGATCCTTGATACGATCGACGATATAGAGAAATCCTTCATCATCCATGCGACCGAGGTCGCCTGTCTTGAACCACCCGTCGGGCGTCAGAGCGCGCGCAGTCTCTTCAGGCAGGTTTAAATATCCTCGGAAATTTGCGGCCGACCGTATCCATACTTCGCCGACCGCCCCCGTCGGTGCGTCGCCGTGCTCATCGACGATTTTCATGTCGCAACAAGGCGGCACCGGGCGGCCCGTCGAATCCGGACGTTTCGCGTAGTCGTCCAGTGAAATAACGCAGCCGAGAGCGTTCGTCTCCGACAGTCCGTAGCCAGACGACGGGTTAGCGTTTACAAATTTTTCTTTCAGCCGACGCACATGTTCGGGCGGTCGCTTGGCTCCGCCTGAACCAATGTCGATCAAGCTTGGCATCCCGCGCTCGCCCGCCGCGTCGATCATTTCAAACGACTGGCTTGGCACCCCAACGAAGTTCGTGAGCTGGTGTCGGTTGACAAGCTCGACTGCAATCGACGGATCCCAGCGGTACATCATCGCGACGCGGCGGCCGACCATCCACGAAAGGAGAAAGATTGAATGAGAGCCTGTGACGTGGAACAGCGGAATGCCGAGCAGGATGCCAGGGTTGTCGCCAAAAAGGGAAACCCCGCCTCGCGCTTCCTTAAGCGCAGAGGCCACAAAAGCCCACGAGAACAAAGTTGTGATCGCGCCGCGATGCGTGAGAATTACCCCCTTGGGATTGCCCGTAGAGCCCGATGTATAAACAATGCAAAAATCGTCATCCGGCTCGATGGCCACGTCGGGTGCAGCATCTGATTTTGAGCGGTCGATTAACTCCTCGAGACGATAATCCGCCAGCGCATATGGATCGCGCGCGACAATCGTTTTCAGACCTAAATCCCCGCGGAACGGCTCTACATACTCCAGGCGACGCCTGTCTGCGATGACGACACGCGCGCCACAATCGGTCAGGCTGTATCGAAATTCTTCACCCTTCCACCACGCATTTAAGGGCGCAACGACAGCGCCAAGCGAAATCACAGCCATATAGCTGACGCACCACTCCGGATAATTTCGCATCGCAAGTGCGACGCAGTCTCCCTGACGCACGCCCAACTCATCGCGCAGAGCATGCGCGAGACGGCATGCGTCGGACCAGACTTTTGAGAACGTCCAAACCTCATCCTCGAAGAGGATAAACGGCTTATCGCCTTGCGCGGCGCCGTACGCGAAGAGGCTAGCGAGGCTCGGCGGCGCGTTCTCAAATACACGGTATTCATTCCCGCGAATCGTCGCGGAGCCGACCTTGAACAACGGGTTGTCTGTCAATAGCCGCATGGCAGCGGTCATCAATTTGACAGAATCGATGACTGCGGGCGCGCTCATTTCGGGATCTTTCAAGGCGTTCCTCATTGGCAGAAATGTCGCGCGGTATGCCGCCGACGCTTTATCCATGAAACAATAGCGCAGCTGTCGCACTGAATGGAAAGGACCGACACACAGTTGGACAGTCGCTATTGCGTTCAAACGTCCTGTGCCCGTATCTAACCGACCCTCGATAAGCAAACCCGTTTCAAATCGGAGGGCGGTCGGCACTGCCCCACCTATTTGGCTCCCATATGGCACGCTCCCATGGCTCAGTATTCAGCACTTGTTTCCGTAATGATTGGGGCAGCCCGAAAAACTGCCCGGGCCCTGCAGCGGGATTTTGGCGAAGCAGAGGCGCTTCAGACATCGAAAAAGGGGCCAGCTGATTTTGTAACCGCTGCCGATCAAAAAGCCGAACAAACGCTCTACGAGGAACTTTCAAGAGGCAGGCCAAAATATGGCTTCCTGATGGAAGAGCGTGGCGAGATCGAGGGCTCGGATAATTCCAACCGCTGGATTGTCGATCCGCTCGACGGCACGACGAATTTCATGCACGGACTTGCACAATTCGCGATCTCCATATGCCTCGAGCGCGATCGGCAACCGTTCGCCGGTGTCGTTTATAATCCGGTCACTAACGAGCTTTTCTGGGCCGAGAAGGGCGAAGGCTGCTGGCTTAATGACCGGCGACTGAGGGTCTCACAACGCAAACGCTTGGAGGATTGCCTTTTCGCAACAGGGCTTCCTTTCAAGGGCCGATCAGGCCGAGAAACGGCATTGCAGGAAACGGATCGAGTTTTGGCGGAAACCGCCGGTGTTCGCAGGTTTGGATCGGCTGCGCTGGACCTTGCGTTCGTTGCGGCCGGCCGGTTTGATGCGTACTGGGAGCGCGGTTTAAACGCGTGGGACGTTGGCGCCGGCATCGTGCTCGTACGCGAGGCGGGCGGGTACGTGACGGAAATCGATGGTGGCGACAAGCCTTTGCACAGCGGCTCGATACTCGCGGCTAATCCCGAAATCCACGAAGTGGCGCGCAAATTGATTGAGGGCTGACCGGCATCGCAAGCGAAGCCGCCGGCGGGAAGCGCCGGCGGCGTGTTAGCCAAAGCAGAGCGGCCCTAATGATACTTAAGCCGCGTCAACGTCCTTCAAAACGTTGACGTTTGAGCTGGCGGGCGCCTTCGTGATTTCAATTTTACGCGGCTTTTTAGCTTCCGGAATCTCTCGGCGCAGTTCGATGTTCAGCAGTCCATTAGACAAAGTGGCGCCATCAATCCTCACGTGCTCGGCGATCTGAAAACGCCGTTCAAAAGAACGACCCGCAATCCCTTGGTGAAGAAAAGTGCGATTTTCATCGCTCTCAGGGCGTGCGCCGGTAATTCTCAGACTGTTCTCGTGAACCTCGATTTCGAGATCGCCCTCGGAAAATCCTGCGACCGCAACCGTTATCCGGTAGCGATCATCGTCGACGCGCTCGATATTATAGGGGGGATAGCCGCCCGCCTCGACTTTTCCGGCGGTATCCAGAAGGTCGAATACACGATCGAAGCCAACGGTGTTTCGGTATAGTGGTGTGAGATCGAAAGTACGCATGGAAGTTCCTCCTTTTTAAAGCAAGGTTCCAGCTGCCTAGGCAGCCCGCCGACAGAGCTCGTAAGCCTCTCCGGCAGTCGCAAAATGGTCGCGGATCCGACCCAATTCAAGGGGTGTTCCCGAAACTTTCGATCTGATGGCGAAATGTGTTAAGCACCTATCGGAAATTCGAAAATTCCAAGAAAAACGCTTACCTCCGAGGTTTTTATGATCGTGCGAGCAACATCTGTTTCCTTAATTGTCCTGTTCACGGTCGCCTGCTCCGGCGAGCAGTCCATAGTCCCACGGGCCGAACCTGCTTCGGAGGTCCCCGCAACAACAGAGGCAGAAAACTCCGAAGTCGCGGCCGATCTTTCGGATGCTGAGATACTGGACTTAATCTTGGCAAGCGAACACCGCACACCCGAAGAACGAGCGCGGGATATATGGCGGCACCCGAAGGAAACGCTGCAATTTTTTGAGGTAACGCCAACGTCGACAGTCGTGGAAATATCGCCAGGCGGCGGCTGGTACTCAAATGTGATTGCACCCTACCTCGCAGCCGGTGGCGGCGTTTACTATGCGGCCCTATTTGACCCGGCTATCAGTGAACGCGCCGCGCAGGCAGTCGACTCTTTCAAGGCAAAATTCCAGGCGAACCCGGCGCTTTATGGCGATGTGCGCGTGAGCGTGCTTGGTTCCGAAGCGGGCGTTGCGCCTGCCGGGACCGCTGACATCGTGCTAACTTTTCGGAACGTCCATAACTGGACAGTTGGCGGCTCTGCTGAGGCCAATTTCAAGGCGTTTTACGACGCATTGAAGCCCGGCGGCATCCTTGGCGTTGTGGAACATCGCGCGAATGAAGATGTGGATGCGGGAAAAGGTGAAACCGGTTACGTTAAAGAGTCAACGGTAAAGGCGCTTGCGCTGGGAGCTGGTTTCGAGTTCGACGCAGCGTCAGAAATCAATGCAAACCCTTCCGATACAAAAGATCATCCCTTTGGCGTCTGGACGCTTCCGCCGGTTCGTCGATCGACAGAAGCGGCAGGGACTGCCCCTGCGCCCGATTTTGATCGCGCCAAATATGACGCGATCGGAGAAAGCGATCGAATGACCCTACGCTTTCGCAAGCCGCTTGCAGCAGATGGCGCATTACTCGAGTAGCGTCCACATTCATGCCCCATCGTTCCGGGCCCGATGCGACGACAGAAGACCTGGTTGCCGGGGCGCGATTAACCTTTCCCGCCGGCTTCGGTGGCGCCTTAACAATTGAAGTTGAAGGCGCGGTCCCCATCCATATAGATGGGCGCGGTGAGCGTTGCGTGGTGACAAGCGTCGCGCCAGAAGCGATTATAACTTCGCGTTGCACTTGGCGCACGGACGGCGAGACGCTCATGAGGATCTTTCGCGGCGCCCGCGCTTTTGAAAGCGCCTACCTTTCCGGACGCCTGCACATCTCGGGAGACATGGCCATCATGCTACGTCTGCAGATGGAACGAGCCCCGAGCGCGCGGTTGTCGGATACTCGCGGGCGATGACGGAATTCATAAAGGTCGCCAATAACCCTGCTCCGTCGGGCGCCCAGTTGATCAATTTGACTGCGCCCGACGGCACCAAGATCCGTGCTGCTACATTCATGCGCGACGACGCCTGTGCGACTGTCGTTTTGCTCACCGGCTGGTCTGAATTCATCGAGAAATACTTCGAGGTCATTACGGACCTACAGTCGCGTAATTTTTCAGTCGTCGCCATGGATTGGCGTGGCCAAGGCCTGTCGGAACGATATGGCTCCGACCGTCGGCGCGGGCATATTGAGAACTTTACGTTATATGCTGATGACATCGCGATGCTCTCTGATGAAGCAACGCGCCGCGGTTTCCCCGGTCCGCAATTGCTGATGAGTCACTCAATGGGCGGCGCACCGGCGCTTCAATTATTGGCTCGAGGCGACCGTCGATTTGCAGGGGCTGTTCTTTGCGCGCCAATGACGCAGATTTTCTCCAATCCTCTTATAAAGCGCGTAGTGCACTTGCTTTCAAGCGCTGCGGTTCTAGCCGGCGCACGATATGCGGTCGCCGGACCGGCTCGGGGCGTAGGAGCACCTTTCGAGGATAATCCGCTTACTTCGGATCGGAGTCGGTACCAACGGTTCATTGAGTTGAAAGAGGCAAAGCCGGAGGCAGTAATTGAAGCCCCAAGCCTTGGTTGGGTTCGAGCCGCAAGCGTTGCAATCTCAGAACTACACCAGCCAACATACTTTGAACGACTTGCGACGCCAGTTCTGATCGTATCAGCTGGCGTTGATGCGCTCGTAAATTCTAAAGATCATGAAAAAATAGCAGCGCGCCACCCGCTTATATCACGGGTTTTAATTGACGAGGCCCGCCACGAAATCTTGATGGAGCGCGACGAGCTTCGCGGTCGGTATTGGTTAGCGTTTGACGAATTTGTTGAAGCTGCCTTGGCGCGCAGCCAACCCAAGGCTGCGTCGGTTCGGGCCCCTTAAGCCTGCTCTAAATTTTAGACAAAATTCCAAGCGCGGCCTCGTGCAATCGCTGGTTTGCTGAAGCCAACACCCTGCCGCGTTCCTCCTCGTTCGGACGATTACCTCGCCAGTCCGTGATGACGCCCCCCGCCCCTTCGACAATGGGTATTAGCGCCGCAAAATCGTGTCGCTTCATTGCCGCTTCAGCGACGATGTCTAATTCGCCAAGCGCCAACAGGCCGTATCCGTACGCATCAAGACTGAAACGTGCCAGCCGCGCGCGCGTAGCGAGCCGTTCGAACGCATTACTCTCCTCAGGCGAGAAGTATCCAGTGGGGCGCGGATCCGTGGTAGCAACCCGGGCGTTAGCGAGCGTTGACACACTACTAGTCCGGCACGTAGTTCTCATGCCCGCCCGGACGTGGCTCGATTCACCTTCAATGCCGATCCATCGCTCTTCGGTGAACGGTTGGTCGATGAGGCCAAGGACCGCTTCTTTTTCCCTTTCAAGGGCGATCAGCGTTGTCCATGTGGTGGAGCCCGAAATAAAGGCGCGCGTTCCATCAATCGGGTCAAGGACCCATCGCCAAAGCGCTTGCTCGTTCTCGCTTCCGAATTCTTCGCCGTAAATGCCGTGATCGGGAAACTGCGCCCTTATGAGCGCTCGCTGGGCGCGCTCGGCCGCTCGGTCGCCCTCAGTTACAGGATCAAAGGCGCTGTCGCCTTTGTCCGTGATGAGTACACCCGAGCGAAATCGGGGAAGAGTTTCCTGCCGCGCAACGTTTGCTAATTGCTCCGCAAATGCAAGAAAAGCAGCAGGCGAACCGATCTGATTTGACATGACGCGGAAGAATGCCTCCGCCGTTTGCGCGAGGCAAGCGCTGGTCAACCTCTGTCAGCGGTTGGATGGTTAGCTATCGCCCGACATCGCGCGTGCAAGATCAAGTAAACGCCGGCGCGGCTCGTCGTTCAGCGTATAAAACGCACGAACGAGATCGATCGTCTCCTTGCTTTGGAAAGCGTCCGCTGGCGCCTTCGTCGAATGTTCATGGCTACCATTGATAGGCGTCTCATCCAGTCCTTCAAAAAAGTACGATACAGGGGCCTCGAGTGCGCGAGCGAGCGCCCATAGACGAGAGGCTGAAATTCTATTTGCCCCGCTCTCGTATTTCTGGATCTGCTGGAACCTTATGTTAACTGCATCGGCCAGCGATTGCTGGGTCATGCCAAGCAGTCGGCGGCGTTGCCGCAAACGTTTTCCAACGTGAAGATCAATCGGGTGTGCCATCGCCGTTATCGCTCCCTATCGGCGCGCCCGAAAAGGGACAGTGGGCACGCTGTCTGGAAGAGGAAACGCAAGGGGCATGCCGGTAGAGAGAAATTCGCAACCGCAGAGCGCGGCAGGTTCCATCAATCGATCATTTTAGCCGACCGGAGCCAGAATTCCTCGTCGAAGCCAGGCATTTCTAAATTGCCGATAAATTGGCGCGCGGCTGAATCCCAGGAGAAGTTTTCCGCCCATTGCCTACATGCGACTGGGTCGCGGGACTCATATGCATCCAGACAGGCCTTGCGGAGATCTTCGTTCATTGCGCCGCAACCTGCCGGAGCGCCATCCAGTATTTCCAGCGGACCGCGCACCGGATATGCCGCCACCGGGATGCCACAGGCCAAAGCCTCTACGTTAACCAGCCCGAACGTGTCCGTACGAGATGGGAACACAAAAACATCGGCGGACTGATAGTGCGCTGTTAATTCAGCATCGAATTTTGGCCCGACGAACACGGCTGCCGGATATTTTGCCTCCAACTCGGCGCGTTGCGGCCCCTCACCAACAATGACTTTCGAGCCTGGCAGCTCGATTGCCAGAAAGTCCTCGATGCTTTTCTCAACCGCCAAGCGCCCTACATAGAGAAACACGGGGCGCGCAAGCGTTTCGAACAGGCTGGGTTCTCCTGGCTGAAACTGGCGAAGATCAACGCCTCGCGCCCAAAGCTTCATGTCCTCAAAACCGCGCTCTTTTAGCTCGGTCATTAGACCGGGCGTAGCGACCATCATCGTTTCGCCGTCCTTGTGGAAATCCCGGAGAACCGCATAGCCCCATTCGATCGGAACACCCCAGCGCTCATGCGCATACTCAGCGAACCTTGTGTGAAAGCTGGTCGTAAACGGATATCGACGCCGCTTACAGAAACGCCGCGCAGCGCGCCCAATCGGGCCTTCCGTCGCGATATGCACGGCGTCCGGCTTGAACCGATTAATCATGCTCGCGACCTTCCGATTTGGAAAAAGCGAGAGCCTAATTTCTGGATAGGAAGGAAGGGGAACCGAATGGAACTCGTTCGGCGTAATGTAAAGCACTTCGTTGCCAAACTTGGTAAGGATGTCGCCGAGCGTCTCAAGCGTCCTGACAACGCCATTCAATTGCGGCTTCCAAGCGTCCGTTGCGATGACAATCTTGAGCCCGCTTGCCGGGTTGGGCATCTGAAAACGCTGTTTCGGGCGCGTCAGACGCGAGACGCCCGCTCCAATCTGACGCAATGCGCCCCGCTTGCGTTCAGGCACGGATCCGCGTTCGGCAACAACCGGGGTGGCCTCACGACCGTGTTCGTCAACCGAACTGTCCAGTTTCGACAAGCTTGCAACTCCAGAAGACGTGACGTGCGAAATTTCACGGGTACCAAACATCGGGGCGGGGTGGAAATGAACTTTGCCAGTCGGCGGGCAGCTCGAAAATATTGCGATGCAAAAAAAATGTTGCGCCGCGGAATAAATGAGCTATCCTATAAATGTGGCGTTTGACGACGCTGCTTGCCCTTCTTGGGCGTTTCCTCCCTAAACTTTTCGCCGCGGAGCTGGTCTCCGCGGCTTTTTTATTGTCACAAATGTCCCACCAAACGCGATCGCATCGCGCGACCATCGGCTAGCAATTTTACTGCGCTGCAGCATTTTTTGCTAATTATGGGGCCGTCGCCGCCCACTATTCGGCAGCCTGCGGCCATCTAAGGGCGGCGGGCGTCACCCGAAGAAGTTCCGTAATGAGTATCTGAAGATCATCCCGCAATTTTTCAAACCGGGCAGTGCGCGCCAGCCTTACCTGGTCAAGATAGAGAGCGCGGTTTATTTCTATCTGCAGCACATGAATTCCATCCGCCGGGCGTCCGTAAGCCGCAGCAACGTAGCCGCCGGCGTACGGAGCGTTCCTCACCACATTGTACCCAAGTTGCTGCAACGTGTTCTCGGCGACCGCGGTCAGTACGGGCGTGCATGACGCTCCGAAACGATCGCCCAACACGATGTCGATTGAGCGCTCCCCTTCCCTGAAGGGGGCCGCGCCGGCGGATGGCATCGAATGACAGTCAATGACCGCTGCGCAGCCGAACCGCCCCTGCGCCGTTGTGATCAGCCGTTGTAGCGCGGCATGATAAGGGTCGTAACAGGACGACAGACGACGCGCGGCCTCAAAATACTTCAGCTTCTGGGGATAAATATCGTGTCCGTCCGCGACAATTCGCGGGATGACTCCAAGGCCTGCGCGAACCCGGTTTGACCGCGTATCGGCGGTCGGCGGAAGGGGATCAGCGAACATCCGCTGATCGAGTTCGTCCCTGCTGCGGTTAACATCGACATAAGCTCGCGGGAACAGTGCGCGCAACAACGGCGCGCCGAGCCGCGGCGCCGAGTCGAACAACAGATCGACGTACCCGTCTTCCGATTGGCGAAGCGTGTGGCGATCCAACTGACTCATTCGTAAAAGGTCGGCTGGATAGCGACGGCCGGAGTGCGGCGATGCAAACAGGATGGGAGATTTAGTATCTATGGGCGCGGCGACGTCGACCGCCGCCGCTGATTGTTCGATGTCGCCCCATTTTACCAATTTGAGCATGTCAGACCGCGCCGCCGCCCTTCATTTCCCATCCAAGAGTGGCAGCTTAACGACATTGACGCCGCCGAGGTAAGGGCGCCGACCGAAAAATCAGCGGCGGCGCCGATATTGCTTTGCCTGCATCATGCGCCTGGCGACTGGACAGGCGCTGCAAACCCGATATCGCCGCTTTCAACGCGGCCCAGATTTGGCTAGACGATTCAATTGAGTGCGCCGCGCGGGGCGGGCAGACAAGGCGACAAAATGGCGACGATACTTTTGGCGGAAGACGATGAGTCCATGCGGCGCTTTCTCAAGAAAGCGCTAGAGCGCGCCGGGCATAGCGTTGTTGACGCCTCGCAGGGCGACGAAGCCCTCACGGAACTACAACTGCGCGAATTCGACCTGCTTCTGACCGATATCGTCATGCCTGTCATGGACGGTATCGAATTGGCGCGACAAGCCGCTGAGATCGACCCCGACATGAAGATCATGTTCATCACCGGGTTTGCCGCGGTCGCCCTAAACCCCGCGCAGCGCGCGCCTCAAGACGCAAAAGTGCTCTCAAAGCCCTTCCATTTGCGCGATCTTGTACAAGAAGTTGAGCGGGTAATCGCGGCCTGAGATCCAAGCCGCTAGAGCGTCTTGCTAATGTTTTCGAGACAGTATTCGTCGACGAAACCTCTTGATGAACTCTTATTTTGCCGGTACCTACCGCGATCTTCGGGCGCATAGCTCAGTGGTAGAGCGCCACCTTGACACGGTGGAGGCCCGTGGTTCGATACCACGTGCGCCCACCATATTTATTACGGCAATTACCGCTCATTGCACCGTTATGCGAAAACTTCGCAACGTGGCACCTACTTTCCGGGTGCCAATCAGTCGTGCCAATCACTCTTGAGGTGCGGCGCCGCGCGCAACAACAGGAACGCCGCCAGCAGATAGAACACAGTGCCGCAAAGTATCGCGTACCGCAGCCCATCCTCTGCGAAACGCTCGGTCAAGGCGTCCGAAATTGCGCCGATGACCAGATTGCCCAGCCCTATGCCGATAAGATTATTGATGAATAGAAAAACTGCCGAGGCCGTTGCCCGCATGTTAGACGGCACAAGGTGTTGAAAGGCGGCAATCACTGGCCCCAGCCAGACAAGGCTCAGCGCTGCCGGCGCCAAAAACATAACGAACGTCAGAGGCAGCGATTCTGACAACACCCCGATAACGTAAAAGGGCACGGTCGCGAGAAATGCAATCGCAGGTACAAACGCGTAGGCGGCCTTTCGGTCGGGTCCGTATCGGTCGGCGAGCAATCCGCCAAGCCAGATGCCAGAAATTCCTCCAACCAAAAGTATCGTGGCGTAAAAATAGGACGCGTACAGTAGTGGTCCAGCATTCATTGGTACAAGCCACGAAGGCATAAATGAAAAGAACGCGGGTAGCTCGGCGCCGAAACTCCGAACGAGGAAAGAGGGCAGCCAAAATATCAACCCGTAACCCATCATTGATGAACAGGCCGCGCCTAGCGATAGGCCCCAGAAGCTTTGTTTGGCGGCAAGCGTAGCAATGACGTCACGAATGGGAGCTGGCGCTGACGAAGCAGTCGAACGGTCAAGGCCGCCGCGGCGCGGCTCGCGCACCGTGAACAAGAAAACAGGCGCGATCAGCACGCCTAACAATCCAACAATGATGAACGCCGATCGCCAGTCGAGGTAGCTTGTCAGTACGCCGCCCAACAGAATGCCAAGCGCGCTGCCAATAGGGATGCCAAACGAATAGATGCTGAGCGCCCGCGCCCTCTGATCAGATGGGAAGTAGTCAGCGATGAGTGAGTAAGCTGGCGCGACGCCGCCCGCCTCTCCGACGCCAACCCCGAGGCGCGCTAAAAAGAGTTGCAGAAAATTTTGCGCAAGCCCGCACACAGCCGTCATGGCGCTCCAGACAACCAACGCAGCTGTCATGATTTTCACGCGGCTGCGGCGGTCTGCAAGAATGGCGATGGGGATTCCGAGAAATGTGTAAAAAAGCGCAAACGCCAATCCGCCCATGAGGCTCAGCTGGACGTCCGACAGGCCTAGCTCAGCCTTTATAGGTATTGCGAGAATTCCGACGATCTGCCGGTCAATGAAATTGAATGTGTAGACGACAACCAGAATGAACAACACCCAGGCCCGATAGGCTGGGGTTACAACTTGCGCCGCCATCTTTGCCGGCTCACCCGGCATCTTCTCGGTCGTCATTATTCGCGCACTTCAGCGGGCGCGTCGGTTGCCTGACGGCCGTCGAGCGTCTTAAGGAAACTAGACAGTGCGGCGAGAGTCTCCTCGGGAGCTTCCTCATGGGCGACATGGCCTACCCCATCGAAAATCACCAATTTTGCTCCAGAAATTGCGTCGACCAATCGTTCGCCGTGTTCGAGCGGCACAACGCGGTCCTGCGAGCCCCACATGACAAGAGTGGGTGCAGAAATCATCCGCAAGTCAACGGTAGGGTCAGGCAAAACGAATTGTTCTATTGACCGAACGAATGCGTCACCGTTACCGCGGCGACGCATCATGTCGCGCAAGAGTTCGAGCCGTTCGGGGGGGACTTTTGTTGGGTCCGCGTAGATGAGACCGGCGGCGGCGGCAACGCCTGCCGACGGAGCGGTTTTGAGGTATACCTGCATTGCCGGCGGCGCGGGGAGCGCCGTATCGCCGACGCTGTTGAGCGAGAACGCGCCGGGCGAGATTAGCACTAGCGCCTTCACGCGACCCGGCTCGATCGCCGCAAAACGCCATGCAGCAAGACCGCCGAGCGAATTGCCGGCGACGATCGCGTCGCTAATATCCAGCGCATCGAAAAGTTGAGAGATGAACGCAGCGCGCGCCATCGGCGAATAGCGGGCTTGGGGGTCGGGGCCAGTAAGACCATGTCCGGCTAAATCAAACCGGAGAACACGATAGTCGCGTTTCAGCGACGCCGCCCAAGCATCCCAGGTTTCCAGACTGAAAGTGAAGCCATGGACTAAGATAATGGATGGCGCTGAAGCGGTCCCCTCTTCGCGAAGCCTGACGCGTACGCCATCAACGTCAATGAACCGGTCCGCGGGCGTCAGATACTTTGCTTCAAGCGTTTCCGGCGCAAGACCTTCGCTCTGACGGAAAACTAACACAGCGAAGCCGACAACGGCGACGATAACCATCGCCAGTGCAGCAGCCAGTAACTTCTTGATCATTTGAACGTCCCAAATCGCGGATCGTCGGCGTCACCCGCGTCTGTCGACATTGATGCGCAAACGTGAAGCCGCCCCTTGCTTGCAAGGGGCGGCTGTCGGGTTGCTCTAGAAGGAAACTGCGATCGTACCAAACACCTGGCGCGGGTTGCCGTAGAAAGCCGTGAGCACGCCTGTCGCGCCAAGCGGGCTGTTGCCGAACGCAGGCTGGGCGGTCACGAAATCATATCCAGCAACGATATACTCCTTATTCAGAAGGTTCGCGCCATGGAGCGATAACCGCAAGCGCCCACTCTCGGACGTCCAACCTAGACCGGCGTCTACCAATACGAAGCTCGGCTGGTCGATCGGCGACTCAAAATTAAACTGATTGGTTTCGGCCCGGTAGGAGAACGATCCAAAGATGCTTGCCGAACCCTGTCCCATTAGTCGCATCGGCCGTGCGTAAGTCAAACGACCGTAAGCGGTAATCGGTGGCGTATTCTGGAATACCGCTTGATCCGATACATCGACCGGCGGAGACCCACGTCCGAGCAATTCGTCAAATCGCGCGTTGATATAGCCGAGCGAGAACTGGAAGTTCAGGTTATCACCGGCAACGAAAGAATCCTCCGCTAGCAGCGCATTTCCTTCGACTTCGAGTCCGTAAAGCGTTGCCGCGGCCGCGTTGGTCGTCACGCCGGCGAACGTATCGGCTTGACCGTCGCCATCGGTATCGAGGCCAACTGAGCCGGGAATCTGGACGTCTGTGTAGTCGCTGTAGAATAGCGCCAAGTTCGAAGTAAGCCGACCCCCCAAGAGGGAGTTCTTCCATCCGAGTTCATAGGTATCGATGTTTTCCGGTTGAAAGAGGCAGAATGACCGTTGGTCGTCTGGATCAAGCGCGCCGGGAATCCCATTGCCATTCAGGTCGGGCGCCGAACTCGCGACGCATCGAGGGTCGAAGCTTCCACCCTTGAACCCCTGTGAATACGAGAAATAAACCGTGTGGTCAGGGCTGGCCGTATAGGAAACGCTGGCACGCGGACTGAAGTCGTTGAAATCCGCTGAGGCGTCAAGGTTCGTCTGCGTGAGGAACGGCGGGCGCGGCGCACCGCCAAAAGTGGGCGAAAGCCCACCGAGGAATATCTGCCTACGCAGGACGATGCTTCGTTCGTCTTGGGTGTATCTGCCGCCGAAGGAGAGAGCGAGCCGATCGGTCAGGTCATAGCTGAAATCGCCGAAAACCGACCAAGTGCGTGTATCAACGTCGCTTGATGTAAATACGTTCAACGCGCCGCCATTCAGCAAAACGTCGAAGTCGTTTCGTGCGTTGGCGGACAGGTAGTAGAACCCAAGCAACCCGCTCAGTCGATCGCCTTCGTAAATGAACTGGAATTCTTCGCTGAACTGATGGTTCCGGTAAAACACTGGAACATCAAGATCGACAATAGGCAGTGAGTCGAAGTCGATTGGCGAACTTGTATCGTCTTCCCGATAGGCAAGGATGTTTTTGAGCGTGACGCTCTCACTGAGGCGCCATTCAGTTACCTGCGACACGCCCTTTGCAACAACGCTCTGTTCCGGCGTCGTCAAACCTGCACGCGTGTCGAAAACGTTATCGAGGACAGGGAAACCAGGAAAATCAAGAAGCCGGCTCCCTTGACGCGGATCGGAATTGTCGTCCGTCCAGTCGCCCGTAATTCGGAACGACAGATCGTTTGTAGGGGCCCATTCAAGTGCAACGCGACCCGCAAGCACTTTTCGATTGTAGTTCTCTAACTCCGGAAGGTTCAAATTGTCGCCAAACCCGTTGCGCCGGAAATATCCGATCGTGCCGCCAAGCTTCACATCGCCGATCGCTGAATCTTGGACCAAAGGCAGTTGGAAGGAACCAACGCCGTCAAATTGACCGAAGGTGCCGCCGGTCAATCGCAACCTGAATTCCGGCTCGTCGCCCAACCGGCGCGTAATATATTTCACTGCGCCGCCGATTGTGTTGCGGCCGTAAAGCGTCCCTTGAGGCCCGCGCAACACTTCGATGCGCTCGACTTCGTAAATATCCAGCAACGCCGCCTGCGGACGGTTGAGATAAACGTCGTCAATGTAGATGCCCACACCGGCTTCAAACCCGGCGACCGGATCCTGCTGACCGACGCCTCGGATAAAGGCGGTCAGCGTCGTATTCGTCCCGCGCGATGTTTCAAGCGTCACGTTCGGGGTAATCTTTTCGATATCGGTGAGATCGGAAGCGCCAATCGCATCCAGCGTATCGCCAGAAAAAGCCGATACCGCGATCGGAACGTCGCGGAGCGACTCGTCGCGCCGCCGCGCCGATACGACGACCACATCGCCGGAGGGTTCTCGAGCGTCCGCTTCTGGCTCGCCGGATACTTGCGCCGAAGCCGCTCCACCGCCAACGATCAGCGCTGCGGCTGAACAGCAACCTAGAATAACGGCTCGTGACGCTCCGCGCGGGCGCGCGAGAAATTTCCTCATAGATCCCTCCCTGGCGCGCTCTATTTGGTAAAAGCGCTTAACCAGAGGATAGGTCTGACTGCTGCTGCGGAACACGACCGGAGCGATCGCGACAATAGGATAATTTCGCTCAACGCTTGACGAAACCAGCCCGCCGCCCGGCGAAGGTTTTAGGCGTGAATCCGTTCCAGTCCTTAAAGGCGCGGTTGAAGCTGCGAACGTCCGAAAATCCGAGCGTTTCGGCGACGTCCGCAACCGTACGTCCGGCCAAGAGCGACGCCTTCGCAGCTTCGTCGAGCACCTCGCGGCGAAGCGCGCGGAAACTAGTCGC
>JBGTFV010000326.1:0-7257 GCA_041747095.1 Parvularculaceae bacterium | reverse complement strand
CAGCGGCCGCCTTCGCCAATCTGAACGCCGCCATGGGCCTCGGCGGCGCTGCCCCTGCAGCGCTCGCGGTCGCGGGCGCGCAAAAACCAACCCCGGAAGGCACGCCAACGGGTTCGGGAGCCTGATCAACACGCCTGCTCGCGCTGGGGTTGGACCGGAAATTCGAAATCCGTTCCCATTTTTCATAAATTCCGGTCGCGCGTGCGTATTTCTACGCCCCCTTGCGCGTTCACTTTCTGGTTGCGGCGCTGCCCGCTGGAACCCCATAATGAAATCGGTGTTCTTGCAAGCGAACCTGCCAGATGTTTCGACGTTTGCAATCGCCACTCTCGGTAATCCGGTAGCTACCCAAGTCTCAGTCAAACAGGCGCCCCCGTGATGAGCCGGTCCGACATGATCTCAGTTCAAGGCGATTACGACGCCCAGAGCGTCGGAGCGCCCGTACTCAGCTCTATCCGCGTGATGACGGATCATGAGACGCTCTATGACGAAGGCGACGACGCCGAGTTTGTCTACGAGATTATTACCGGGGCGATTAAAGAGTACGCCACGTTGCAGGACGGTCGGCGCCAGATCACGCGATTTCATGTGAGCGGCGACATCTTCGGGTTTTCCGACAACGGCGTTGAGGCCCACTCTGCTGAGGCGATGGGTCGAACCAAGTTGCGTTGTTATCCTTACAAACTTTACCTGCAATCCGCTGCGGAAACGCCCCCACGCGCTATGCAACTGATCGAGCGCCTGACGCAACGGCAGATCGAGGCTGAGGAACGCCTCGTTATGCTTGGGTGCATGTCGGCGCTTCAACGCGTTGCGCATTTTCTGAGCGGCCTCGGCACTGGACGGAAGGGCGAGGAAGTCGTGCTGATTATGAGCCGGCGCGACATCGCCGAACATCTCGGCCTCACACCGGAAACCGTGTGTCGGTGCATCGCTGAGCTAAAAACTGCCGGGGCTATCGAAATGCCTGCCGCGCGGCGCATGCGGGTCGTGGCGCCGGAAGTTTTACGCGGCTACGCGCACGACATTTCCGTCTCCTGAACTTCCCTCACATATAAAGAACGACTTCTAAGGAACTGCTTCATCCATGGGCGGCTGACGAAACGCTTAAGTCACTTCAGACGCTCCCACGCCCCGCGCTGCACCTCTCTGTAAGCGGAGAACTCATCTTGCAGCAGTCTCCAGTCCTCGGCGGTGAGAAAGCGTTCGAGCAACGGATAAAGCTCCTGTTCTTCAAAATCCATTTGCTCTCGCAGGGCGATGAGGAACTCTTGCGCGCGCTTGACAGCTTCGCGGCGGCGACCGCCTGCCTCCATTGCATTGGACCGGTGGCGGCGAAGATCTTCGTGACGGACGTCGAGATCTAAGCCGTCGAAACGAGGCCGCCCAAGTCGCGCGCACAGCGCGCGGAAAAGCCTACGCTCGCGATAGTGGTGGGCGTCGTCAGGCGCGTTCTTGATCTCTTCCGGAAACATACCGCTCGCATCCCATTGCTGTAACATTATCACGGGGTCTTTGGAGGCTTCGCTCGCGAGCCTCTCTTCGATTGCCGCGAGCAGCGCCCTGTTCGCCTCATGCTCCGCACGCAGGTCGTTTATGATGTCATTCAACACGTTGCGCCCACAAAACACGCACGGCTCAATGTCGCCAGCGACGTGCAGCCAAGGCGATTAAATAGCACATCTGTCAGGCAGCCCATTGACGCACATCAACACCTCTACAGGATGCTTCATTCAGCGCTACGGCGCAGCGCTGGCGATCAACAGGAGCACGTCGAGAACTTGTGCCTCCGCCCGACGCGCGTCACGATATAGTTCCCGATTTTTCTCCAAGGACAAAGGCAAGATCGCGTGACTGATCCTTCGATACCTGCTCCCGCTGACGTTACCGTCCGCGATCATCAGGGCGTTCATGATTTCATTGATGACCCGCGCAACGCCGACATCCTTATTTCAGTGAACGGCGAGTTAAAGCCGCGGCGCGAAGCGGTCGTATCGGTTTTCGACAGCGGCTTCCTTTTGGGCGACGGCGTGTGGGAAGGATTGCGCCTCATTGGAGGCGGGATCGCTTTTCTCGACGAGCACCTTCAGCGGCTTTACGCGGGCGCGAAAACGATCGATCTCGACATCGGATTGACCAAACCTGCCTTGATCCGCCGACTGAGCGATTGCTTACTGGCGAATGGAATGAGCGACGGGGTGCACGTCCGCCTGATCGTCACGCGCGGCGTCAAGCGCTCGCCCTATCAAGCGCCGCGCTTCACCATCGGGTCGGCGACAATTGTCATTATTCCGGAATATAAGCGCCCTCTCCCGGATGTTGCGGCCAAGGGCATAACGCTTTTCACTGCGCACATTCGACGGACGGGACCCTCCGAGCAGGACCAGAAGCTGAACTCAAATTCCAAACTTAACTGCATTCTGGCCTGCATACAGGCCGACAAGGCCGGCGCCGATGAGGCCTTGATGCTCGATCCGATGGGGTTCGTTGCGACCTGCAACTCGACGCACTTTTTCATCGTCCGGCAAGGCGAGGTATGGACGTCGCCGCCCGAATACTGCCTCGGCGGCATCACCCGCGCCAACATTATCCGCGTATGCCGCGAGGCTGATCAGCCGGTTTTCGAGAAGCGCTTCTCGCTGTTCGACGTATACAGCGCGGATGAGGCATTCGTGACCGGCACCTTCGCCGGGCTGACGCCCGTGCGCGCCGTAGACGGACGAACGATTGAGCGCGTCGACGGCCCGGTTACTCAGCGCTTGCGTCGCCTCTATGGCGAGCTGATTTCACGCAGCCTGACGCCGATCGCATGACCTCCGCAACGGATCCCAATCCCATACGGATCGCGATGTGGTCGGGGCCGAGAAGCCTGTCGACGACGCTGATGCGCAGTTTCGGAGCCCGACCGGACACCGCCTGCATTGATGAGCCGTTTTATGCCGCATGGCTGGCGAAAACCCGAACGCGTCATCCAATGGCCGATGAAATCATCGCCCAAGGTGAAACCGATCCCAACGCTGTAGCGCGCGCCCTCGCCGGCGCCGCCCCCGGCGGGCGGCCAATATTCTATCAGAAGCACATGACGCATCATCTGCTTACTGAATTTCCAACCGCATGGATGTCCGCCTGCCACCACGCGATGCTGATACGCGATCCGCGCCGCGTTCTCGCCTCCTTCGCTCGCAAGCACGAGGAGGCGTCGCTGGAGGCGATTGGCGCACCGCAAACTGCCTACATTCTGGAAGCTATCGAACGGGAGACCGGGCGCATGCCGCCGATTGTTGATGCGGATGCAATCCTGCGTAACCCCAGAGGCGTTTTGAGCAAGTTATGCGCAGCGTTCGACATTCCGTTTGATGCGGCGATGCTCGCGTGGCCGAGAGGCGCGCGCCCTGAAGACGGCATCTGGGGCGCGCATTGGTATGACGCGGTGCATACGTCTACAGGCTTTGGCCCGCCGTCGGATACGCCGCTTTCTCTCGACGCGCATCTTGAAGAAATCGCGATCGCCGCAGCCCCCTATTACGGCGCGCTTCTGGACCGCGCCATTCAACCATAACGTCAGCAACAGGATATTTCTCAATGCTTCACGTACTGCGCGATCTTCGCCTTTATTCCTTCGTTTGCGCACTTTGCCTTGCGGCCATAATTGCCGTAGCGCCGACGCTCGCAGCGGCGGACAACTGGCGCGAGGCGCGCGCGCACTGGCTGGCGGAAGACCTTATCGCGTGGCGAGCGCCGACTGGCGCGCAGGTGAGCCTGCATTTCAGCCCGGACGCGTCGCTGAAGATTGCCGAAAATGGCGTCGAGGGCGGCGAAGCGTTTCCCCTGAAGCCTGTCGGGGTGTTGGCGGATGCGCTTGCGCAAAAATTCCCCCACCTTGCGGGGACGCCGCTATTCCGACTTGACGAAGCCACAGCCCGCCGCGCGCCGGATTTGCTGCGCGGACAGGCGGTTCTGTCCGCTCGCGCGGGAACGGGTCGAATAACTGCCGTCAGTTTGCAGACGGCTGGCGTCCTTGATGCGCGCTTTGCTTATGACGGACCGCTGGGCGTCACCTTTACGGAAGGCGCGCCATCCATCGCCGTGTGGGCGCCAACAGCAAAATCAGTCAGCCTGCACTTGTTCGACAATTCCGATCCACTCGCACCGCCCACGCGCATTCTGCCGATGCAGTGCAACGACGCGGACGGCGTCTGGCGGATAGAGGGCGAGCCTTCGTGGAACCGGCGCCACTACCTCCTCGAGGTCGAGGTCTATGTGCGCACCACCGGACGCATCGAGCGAAACCTCGTGACGGATCCCTACTCCCTTGGCCTGTCCCGCGACAGCAAGCGCTCGTTGATCGTCAATCTCGACGATGACGACCTGAAGCCCCGCGGCTGGGACGCGCTGAAAAAGCCGCCAATTGACGCGCCTGAAGATATCTCGATCTATGAATTACATATTCGCGATTTCAGCATCTCGGATATGACGGTTCCGGCCGGTTTGCGCGGTAAATTTGCTGCGTTTACGCGACCGCGCAGCAATGGCGTCAAGCATCTCAAGCGCCTCGCGCGCGCCGGGCTCACGCATCTGCATCTGCTGCCGGCGTTCGACTGCGCTACGATCGCGGAAGACGAGGCGACGTGGCGAGACGCGGGCGATCTTTCAGCGCTGCCGCCCGACAGCCCGGAGCAGCAGGCACGCCTCGCCTCGACCCTCGACGCAGATGGGTTTAACTGGTGTTACGACCCCTTTCATTACACAGTTCCCGAAGGCAGTTATGCGACGGACGCGGACGGCGCCCGGCGCATCGTCGAATTCCGCGACATGGTCGCGCATTTGAACCGGATGGGCCTGCGGGTCGTCATGGATGTCGTTTACAACCACACGACTGCGAGCGGACAGGCGGCGCGCTCGGTTCTCGATCGCATTGTCCCGGATTATTATCACCGCCTCGACGAGACGGGCGCTGTGACAACCAGCACCTGCTGCGCCAATACGGCGACGGAAAACGCCATGATGGAAAAATTGATGGTGGATTCGCTTGAGACCTGGGCGACCGCCTACAAGGTGGATGGGTTCCGCTTCGACCTGATGGGCCATCACAGCAAGGCGAACATCGAGCGAACGCAGGCGCGCCTCAACGCCATGAATGAACGAGATCACGGCGTGGACGGACGCTCCATCTATCTCTATGGCGAAGGCTGGAATTTTGGCGAAGTTGAGAACGACGCGCGCTTCGTGCAGGCGACACAGGCAAATATGGGAAGGGGCTCCGGCGTCGGCACCTTCAACGACCGCCTGCGCGACGCCGTTCGCGGCGGCTGGCCGTTCGATACGGGCGCGGATCAAGTCCGCCTGCAAGGTTTTGCAAGCGGGCTCTACACCGACCCCAATGAAGCGAATTCCGGTTCGCATGAGGAACGGGCCGAGTTGCTGCGCTTGTCCGACTGGATACGGGTGGGGCTTGCGGGCGGGCTCAGCGACTATGCGTTTACGACGCATGATGGCCAGATGCGGCGCGCTGCCGACATCGACTATCGCGGCCAGCCAGCGGGCTACGCCTCCGATCCTCAGGAGACGGTCAATTATGTCGCCGCGCACGACAATGAAACGCTGTTCGACAACAACGCCTACAAGCTGCCGCTTTCAACGACGAAGGCGGATCGGGCGCGCATGCAGAACCTAGCCGCCAGCATCGTCGCGCTGGCGCAGGGCGTGCCGTTCTTTCACGCCGGACAGGATATGCTGCGCTCCAAATCAATGGACCGGAACAGCTTCAATTCCGGCGACTGGTTCAATCTGCTGGACTTTACGATGCGCGAGAATGGCTGGGGGCGCGGCCTTCCCCCCGCCGAGGAAAATGAAAAAAACTGGGACGTGATCGCGCCGCGTCTCGCCGATCCCCGCCTTCGCGTCGGACGCGAAGAAATTACTTTCGCCGCCGCCCACTTTGAAGAGGTGCTCGCCATCCGGCGGTCCTCGCCGCTGTTCCGTCTGCGGACTGGCGAAGAAGTGGTGCGGAAACTGCGCTTCCATAACACCGGACCCGATCAGACCCCGGGCCTCATTGTCATGAGCCTGACGGGCGAAGAAGGCGAGGCAATCGTCGTCGCCTTTAACGCCCGCCCAGAGGCGGCGCAGTTCGAAGTCGAAGGGTTGGACGGCGATTTCGCTCTCCACCCGTTGCAACGCAAATCGAAAGACGCGGTCGTGCGTCTCGCCCGTTTCGACAGTGATGCGCGCAGCTTCGACGTTCCACCGCGCACCACAGCGGTATTTGTGCGATCGACCGACTGACCGGAGGGGTTTTCAAAAAGACGCTGAAAGCCATAGTCTTAGGCGTCAATTCTCATATTAGCTAATCGAACACTACCGCTCCTGGGATCACGGCATTCCCGTGCGGAGGGTCAAGAGATGGGGGAAGCATGCGCGCGCGGCCAATATTGGCGAGTCTGGCATTCGGGGTTCTGCCTGTGGTCGGCATCTTCGTTGGCGCCTTCACGGGCGGCCCGGAAAAAGCGGCGCTGTCCTTTGAGCGCAACGCAATTGTTGCCGCCATCCTTTTTGTCGTGACAGCGCTGCTGACATATTCTTTCCTGCGATTTTCGTCTGGCGGCGCCTCTGCGCCTACGCAGGCGAAGCAAAACTCGGGAAGGCTTGTCGGCGGCGCGCTTGTTGGCTTTGCAGTCATGGCTGCCTTCAGCTTGCCGATCGCCGAAAGGAACGGCGCGCCACTCGCCGATTTGATCAGGTTTGATCTGATCTCGGTCGCGGTCGGCTTTGCAGCCACCGCTCCTCTGGCGCTACTCCTGATTCTGATCATGAAGTCCGATCTGCCGCTTCTGCGCAATTTTCGAGACCGACAAATACGGCTGTTTGCCGAGCGCAATTTCGATCTCAGCTTTGGACAGGTCCTGATCATGAGCGCGGGAGCCGGAATAGCCGAGGAGATGCTTTTCCGCGGCGCGCTACAGCCCTTATTTCAGGGCTGGCTCGGCGGAATTGGCGGCCTTGTTGCGGCGTCGTTCCTGTTCGGCCTCGCCCACGCAGCAAATATCGGTTATTTTCTTGTTTCGTCAGTGGTCGGCCTGTGGCTTGGATGGCTGTTCATGATGACCGGCAACCTTCTCACGCCAATGATCGCGCATGGCGTCTATGACGTATTAGCGCTTCAAGTAACCGCTACCGCGGTGCGCGCTTATAATGCACAGATTGCTTCAGATGCAGGCTACCAAGTTTGAGGCCTTCACACATCTGCGCGTTGGGTAC
>JBGTFV010000325.1:0-15345 GCA_041747095.1 Parvularculaceae bacterium | reverse complement strand
CACCTGCGGACGCTCGAAGACATCGAACGCGATCTCATCCAGCTCGCGATCGAGACTTATCAGGGTCGCATGTCAGAAGTGGCGCGCCGCCTTGGTATGGGGCGCTCGACGCTTTATCGCAAACTGCGGGACCACGGTCTGGACGCAAAACGGGCGAGTTGACCGACGCAAGCCGCACCGCTGATCAATAATCCCCGAGCGCTGAGAGATAGAGTTCCAGCAGGGCTTCCTGTTCTTGCCGCGCGGCGCGATCCATTTTCCGGAGGCGGATGATCTGTCTCAGGATCTTCACCTCAAAGCCCTCGCCCTTGGCTTCGGCGAATACCTCCTTGATGTCGCCCATAAGATTCGTTTTCTCTTCTTCGAGGCGTTCGACGCGCTCGATGAAAGACCGAAGCCGCTCCGCCGCGACCGTCGACGAGCGATCAAATGCGCCAGTTGTTTCGATGCCTGCCATGGATGCTGCGCCGTCGGCCATGAACCTATTCTCCAGTTACTTCGATGACTCCCGAACATAGGGGTGCGTTGCGCGGCGCGGGCAAGATGCGCTGACAGGATTGGGGAAAAATCGCCGAGGGTTGCGACGATGTTGCGTCGGAAGTTCAAGCGATCTCGAGATGCGTTGGGAGATCGGGCTAAACCGAAGTCGCCGCTAAATGCCCTGGCCCTCAAGCTCGCGTCGTAGCGACCGGGCTCGGTCGCGCGCGCGCTCATGATGCGGGTTCAGTTCCAGCGCTTTCTGCAGCATATCGAACGCCTCGCGCTTCTCGCCATTACCGAGCACGAGTTCGGCGAGCGCGATGCGGGCTTCGAAGTGGCGCGGCTCAAGTTCCACAGCGCGTGAGAAATCTTCAAACGCGCCTTCCCGATCCGCGGCCGACAAACGCACGATGCCGCGCAACATGTAGCCTTGCGCAAAACTTGGCGACAATCCGATCGCATGGTCGAGGAGCGCACCGGCTATGTCGAATTCGCCCAGATTGGCGCTCAGTTCGGCGCGCGCATAAAGCACATCGACCGTGTCGCTTTGGGAATCGGACCAGATGGCGAAAATGCGCTCTGTCGCCAGCGCCGCAGCGTCTTTGTCGCCGGTTCGCAGTTCGGCGAAAAGGTCGTCAAGCCGCGGGTCAAATTGGTCGGCATGAGCCGCAAAAACGGCCAGAAAACTGGCCGCAAAACCGGATAAAATCCTGCTAAAAATACTACCCATCGAAAAAGCCTAGCTTTTTCGAAGTTACGATCCAATCAAATTTTAGAATGCGCTCAAAACTGACGCAGCGGTAGCGCTCTCACGCGACGGCCAATATCGTCAGGCCTGCTTCGCTTTATAGCGAGGCTGGGTCTTGTTGATGACGTAAACGCGCCCTTTGCGCCGGACGATGCGGCAATCTTTATGGCGCGCTTTCAATGACTTGAGCGAGCTTCTGACTTTCATGGCGCAACCTGTCCGACCTGGTTCGAGCGTTAAATGGGAAGCGGCGAGGTAGCGGAGGCAACGCTGCCTGTCAACGCCCAGCGCGCCCGCGGCGCGCATTTCCGGGCGATTGATTGCGAATCACCGCCCGCAACGGCCAGCCCCCATCGGGCAGCACAGCAGAGCCGTGAAACGGATAGACGCCCTGTCCGCCCATGAGGAACACCGTAAAGTCCTTGAACAGCGCGGAAAAAGCCGGGTCGAGTACATTGAGACCGCCGGCATAGGCGCCAAAGGCAGGGAGCACGAGGCGCTCGCCGTCGGTTATGAAACAGCGCCGTCGGATCGACATCCGTTCGGCATTGACCCGGGCGCAAGGATGAAGATGCCCCGCAACCTCGCCGGGGGCCGCGCTTTCAGTTGGTTCGTGCCGCAGCAGGAGCGTGCCTAGCTGGCGCTCTGTTTCGACGACGCCGGCGAACCGGGCGGGCGGCGCCGGATCATGATTGCCAAGGATCCAGGTCCACCGCCGGCCGGAAACAAGCCCGGCCAGCAGTTCGGCGTCGCCTCGGTCCATACGCGATTCCGCCTCGACGTCATGAAACGCGTCGCCGAGAGAGATTATTTCCGCCGGGTCGATCGCCACGCAGAGCCGCGCCAGCCGCCGCAAGGTTGTGCGCGTATCGTAAGGCGGCAGGAAGGCGCCGCGGCGCGCGAAGGCCGACCCTTTTTCAAAGTGAAGGTCCGCAACAAGGAGCGTCCGCGAGCGGGGATGATATGCCGCGCCCGACGTGGTCAGGATGAGCGCCTCGCCCGCAACTCTCGCTTCAACGCCGCCCGCCAGCACCAGCATTAGCCCATTCTCCCCCGTTTGAATTCTCCGGCTCATCGCCTGCCCGCCCGTATCATGGCTGCGCTGATGAGCGCTTCCTCGGTCGCCGCGTTCGAGGCGTCGCGCAAGGCCGCTTCTGCGCCTGAACCCGCAACGCGCTCGCGGCTAATCTCCAGCATAACCGGCACCGCAAGCGGCGATACTCGCTCCAAGGCAGCATGTCGTAGGCGGCCTCGCACCCGCGCCAACAGACCGGACAAGCGGCGGATGTCAAGAAATCCCGCCGCCGCATCCGCCCACGCCGCCTTCAGCAGAATGTGCTGGGGTTCGTGCTCGCGCAGCACGTCAAAGATGAGATCGGCCGAGAAAGTTACCTGCCGACCAGTTTTTTGCTGTCCGGGGAAGCGCCGCTCGATCAGCCCGGCGATGACGGCGCAGTAGCGGAACGTGCGCTTCATGAGCACGGATTCCTGCAGCCAGGCTTCAAGGTCGTCGCCCAGCATGTCTTCGTGAAAGAGCTGCGCCATGTTGAGGCCTGACATGTCCTTCCGGCCCCAGATCGAGAGCGAATACTCGGTTGCGACAAACCCGAGCGGCTCGGCGCCGGCGCGTTCAAGCCGCCGGGTCAGCAACATGCCGAGCGTCTGGTGCGCGAGGCGCCCATCGAACGGATAGCAAACGAGGAAATGCCGCCCGCTGTCTGGGAAGGTCTCAATGAGAAGCTCATCCGGACCCGGAATGATAGACGCTTCTCGCTGCACCTCCAGCCACTCGGCGATGGGCCCCGGCAGGCGCGACCACCCCGCCTCGTCATGCACAAGCGCCCTGACCCGTTCAGCCAGATAGGTGCTGAGCGGGAACTTGCCGCCCGCCCAGCTTGGCACTTTCGGCTCGGCGCGCGGCGCGCGCGTCACCAGCGCATCAACGCCGTGGACGCCTTCAAAGCGCAGAATTTCACCGGCGAACAGGAACGTATCGCCGGGGACGAGCCCTTCGATGAACCACTCCTCAACGGTTCCGAGCGACCGCCCAGGCCGTTTCGGACCTTTGCCTGCCGTCAGGCGGACGTTCATCGATGCCGCCTCGACGATGGCGCCAACATTGAGCCGATAGGCTTGCGCGACGGCGGCGTTGCGGATGCGATACCGCCCTTCGCCTGCTGGCGCGATGCGCCGGAACCGCTCATAGGCGCGCAAGGCGTAACCGCCCGTCGCAACGAATTCGATCGCCTGGTCGAACGTCTCGCGCGCAAGCCGACGGTAGGGCGCAGCCGAGATAACTTCCCGGTAAAGATCATCTGGGTGCGCCGGACCAGCGCAGAACATCCCGAGAAGATGTTGCGCAAGCACGTCGAGCGCGCCGTCGCCCGGCGGCTCGCCATCGAGCGCGCCATCGAGGATCGCCGCCTGCGCCGCTATGCATTCGAGCGACTCGAAGCGGTTGCCCGGCACGAGCAGCGCCTGCGAGGGTTCATTCATGCGATGATTGGCGCGACCGATGCGCTGGGTCAGGCGGCTTGCGCCTTTTGGCGCGCCGATCTGAATGACGAGATCGACGTCGCCCCAGTCGATGCCGAGATCAAGCGTTGACGTGCAGACGATGGCGCGCAAGGCACCGCGCGCCATCGCCGCCTCAACCTTTCGCCGACGCTCGACGTCCAGCGATCCGTGATGCAGGGCAATGGGCAGATTGTCGTCATTCATCGACCACAACGCCTGGAACGTCATTTCCGCCTGGCTGCGCGTATTGACGAATACGAGCGTCATGCGCGCGGCCCTGATGGCGTCGTATATTTCCGGCCAGGCGTGGCGGGCCGAATGCCCCGACCACGGAATGCGATTGCCGGAGTTCAGCACATGGACGCGAGGCGTCGCGCCGCCCTCCGCGCGGATCAGCATGGCGCGACCCGTTCCATCTGCGCCACTTTCGTTGGTAGAAAGATATTCAAGCAGCGCGTCCGGATCGCGCACCGTCGCCGACAGTCCCGTCATGCGCACGCCCGGCGCCAGGCGCCGCAGACGCGCCAACCCGAGGGCCAGAAGATCGCCGCGCTTTGACCCTGCGATTGCGTGCAACTCATCGATGATGACAGCCTTCAGCCCACCGAAGAACGCGGCCGCATTCGCTCCTGAGATCAACAGGGCCAGCTGTTCGGGCGTCGTCAGCAGGATGTTCGGGGGGCGCTCCTTCTGACGCTGGCGGCGCGCCGGAGGCGTGTCGCCGGTTCGCGTCTCGACGGTGACGGCAAGCCCCATCTCGGCAATCGGGCGCTCGACGTTGCGGGCGACGTCAACCGCCAGCGCCTTTAACGGCGAGATGTAGAGCGTATGCAGGCCCGTCCCGCGCTCCCCGCCGGCCAGATCAATGAGGCTCGGCAAAAACCCCGCGAGCGTCTTGCCGCCGCCGGTCGGCGCGATAAGCAGATGCGACCGGCCGCTTGCCGCCGCCTCGATGCAGGCGGCCTGATGGGTGCGCAGCGTCCACCCCCGCGCTGCAAACCAATCATTAACAAACGCCGGAACCGCCGCCGCCGCGGCGTCGCGTTCCTCGCGGCTGGGTTGCCGATCCTTGGCCATGGCAGCGATCTAGCCCTGCACGCCGCCGTCAACAACGCATGAAACGGGTCGTGCGACGCCGGATCGCGCAGAACGTTAACGGCGATTTCACCCGGATCGCGTTCTCTGAGGCCAAGGGAGAGGACAAAAGGCTCACTTTAATGACGTCCGATAATGCGACGGCAGCGGATACGACCACCCTCGCCTACCGGGCGAACCGGCTGGTCGTCACGCGCGAACTGCCAATGCGGATCGTCGCGTGCGCCTGTATCGCCTCCATGCTCGGCTATATGGCGGGCGTCGGCACGGCGCTCATCTGGTTCCTGCCCGTCTCTGCATTGCTGGCCGCCGAAGCGTATCTTTACCGGCGCCATGTCCGCGACGATGTCGGCTTCCTCCCCGTAACCGAGCGCGCCGCCCTTGGCGGGCTCAGCGTCGTCATCGCGACGATCTACTCCGCGCCTGTGTGGATCATGGCGATCACCGGCGACGCCCACGCCACCTTTGCAGCAGCCGCATTCGCCACCGGCACGCTCATTCACGCGACTGCCCACCATGCGACTGACCGCACGATCTATTTGACGGCAGTTGGCCCGACCGCCGCGTCATTCCTCGGCGCCGCCATCTATCTCTCGGTCACCGCCCATTCGCCGGTGCCGGTCATCGCCGCAACCATCTTCCTCGCCGCGACATTCACGACTTACGTGGCGCAGTTGAAGATCCACCGCAAGCTGCAGGAGGCGATGGCGTCCGCGATGTCGGCGCGCGAGGCGGCCGAGGCCGCGAGCCGGGCGAAATCCGACTTCCTGGCGCATATGAGCCATGAGTTGCGAACGCCGTTGAATGGCATTCTCGGCATGGCGCAATCGCTCGACCGCGATACGACGCCGGCGCCCTTGCGCGGCCCCGCCCGCACCATTCTTAATTCGGGCGAGCACCTGCTACATCAGCTTAACGAAATTCTCGATCACGCCAAGATTGAAGCGCGCAGTATCGATATCGTCCTGATGCCGACCGATCTCGGCGCGCTACTCGGTGAAGTCGTCAATCTCTTCAGGGGGCAGGCGGAAGCAAAATCACTGGCGCTTGATCTCGATCTAACCGAGCTCAACGGCGGCGGGACCGCCGACAATACGTTCCTGATCGACCCGGTGCGCGTGCGCCAATGCGTCTCAAACCTCGTTAGCAACGCCATTAAGTTTACTGACGCCGGCGCGGTGACCATTACCGCGCGCGCAATGCGCAAGGGCGAGGCGGAAACACGGATTGAAATCAGTATCCGCGACACCGGCATTGGTATGAACCCGGAGCAATTGGCCCGTATTTTCACCGCGTTTGAGCAGGCCGACAATTCAATAAGCCGCAAGTATGGCGGCACCGGCCTTGGGTTAGCGATTGTTTCCAAGGTCGCGCGGGCAATGGACGGCGCCGTAACGGTCAGTTCCGAGCCGGGCGCCGGGTCGACCTTCACGCTCTCCTTCCCGTTAAACCGGGCGCTGCAGGCGACATCCGCCAGGGCGCTGGACGGCGCACCGCGTGGCGCGTCCGGCGCCAAAGGCCCGCTTCGCGTTCTCGTCGTTGACGATAATGAAACAAACCGCCTTGTTGTTCGCGCCTTTCTTGAACCCGCGCGCGCCGTGATCACTGAAGCGGCAGACGGCGCTGCCGCCGTCGACAGCGCCGCGCAAAATGAATTCGACATTATCCTGATGGACCTGCAGATGCCCGGCATGGACGGCCTCGCCGCCGCCAGCGCCATCCGCCGGTCGCAGGGACCATCCGCACACGTTCCGATAATCGCCCTCACGGGCTCGGTCACGGACGAAGACTCGCGCGCCATCCGCAAGGCGGGCATGAACGCCTGTCTCGTCAAACCGATCCGCGCCGACGCGCTTATGGCCGCAATGGAAGCGGCGATACAGGCCCCGACCGATGCTGCGGCGCCGCGAATGTCGGCCTGAGGCAACAGCAAAATCGAAAAAAAACGGCTGACTGCTCCGTTCACGTTTTCGTGGGCGCCCCGCCCCCGCATTGCGCCTTGCGATTTTGCCTCGCAAACGTAAGTATTGGCATTTCGGGGGTCGATATGCAGCTTTTCAAGTCAATGCTGACGTTCGCTTTGGCGTGCGCCGTTCTTTCCGGCGTCGCACAGGCTGATTACCGCAGCGAGTTCAAAGCCTACCAGCAGGCGTTTGCAGCCGGCGATATCGCCGGAGCCTTGCGCCACGGCGAGGCGGCCTGGCGCGCCGCCGAAGCGGAGTTGGGCGACCAATCGCAGACGGCGGTGCTCGCCTATAATTATGCGTTTCTCGCTGTCGGGTACACGCCGTCTAAAGCCGTCGAGCCTTATCGCCGCGCGCTCGAACTGACGCGCAAAGGCGTCGGCCCGCTCGACGTGCATGACGTGGCGCTTGGCCTTGCTGAAGTGGAACTGCTGCTTGACCTCGACGACAAGGCGAAAGCCAAGGCGCTTGAGAAGGCCATTAGCGAATGGAAGGCCGCCGGCGCCAATCCCGTCGCAAACGCGGCGGGGGCGCTCAAAATGCTCGCAACGTACGAATTCCGTAATCGGAATTATAAAGCCGCACGCGATTTGTCGGACGACTCCATCGACTATTACAAGACAGCAGCGGACTCTGATCCGGAGGCGCTGGCCGAAAGCTTGATCATATCAGGAGCGGCGAGGTTCACGCCGCAAAATCGGAAGACAATCGACCTTGTGGAAGCGTCTATCCGTCTGAATGAAGCGATCTCTCTCTTCGGCCCGCAGCGCGACATCGACACATTCGATCGAAGACTCGCACAAGCAGTCACCTTTCGCGCAACCGTTGAAGCGCTAGCGAAGTCCTTGGATCCGAATTATCTTGGAGAGACAGGATCTCGCATCAGTTCTCCGACAACCCTTGAGAAGGAATACAATCGACTGATGGAAAAACGCGCATCAGACGAAGAAAAATTTAAGGCAGGCTGGCGTTGGGCTACTCCCAAGCCGGATTATTGCTCAAAGCCTTTTGACGTTGAGCGCGTACCTCCAAAATATCCAAAGGAATTAGAGAAGCGACTTGGAGTTGGTTCGACCATGATCGGCTTTGACACCAACGAAAACAAAATCATTCGGACGGTGATATTGAGCGATATTTCAGGTGGCCCATTTAGCCCGCGGCTGTAGAATCACTAAAGCAGTGGAAGTATCTGAGCACAGTGCCTGAGGCATGTCGTGAAAATAATATAACAATCTTTTCTTTTATTATTCATAGTTGAGACACTTTTTTGTAGTGCTGAGAGTTTCGCCTTAGCGATCCGCGCAAAACGATCGGGCTCTCAATTGGTAAGCGGTGCGTGAGGTGGTATCTTCTCCCGACCGTTTCGCGCAAAAAACGCCCTAGTGATTTCCCAGAAAGAAAAATACGGCCTTCACGCCATGACAGCGCTCGCTCGTGCGCTGAAAGGAGAAAAGGTCCAGATTGGCGCACGTGCCTGAAACGCAACGCCTTGCTGGCAACAACAAGTCCGGTCCCCCGCCTCTCGCCGAGCTAACCCGAACCGGCCTCAGGATCGGGCTGCTCAGCTTCGGCGGACCTGCGGGGCAGATCGCTCTGATGCACCGCATCTTCGTCGACGAAAAGCGTTGGATCGACGAAGAACGTTTCCTGCATGGCCTCAACTACTGCATGTTGCTGCCGGGGCCGGAAGCCCAGCAGCTCGCTACCTATGTGGGCTGGCGCCTGCACGGCGTCATAGGCGGCCTCATATCCGGAATTGCTTTTGTGCTGCCCGGCGCATTCATCGTGCTGGCGTTATCGTACGTGTACGCGGCATTCGGGCAAACGCCGGCGGTCGAGGCGGCGTTTTACGGCGTCAAGGCGGCGGTCATCGCCTTGATCGCCGAAGCGATGTGGAAGATCCGCAAGCGCGCCGTAAAAGGGCGAATCGATCTCGCCATCGCGGCCACCGCCTTCGGCGCGCTTTTCATCGTTGGCGCGCCGTTCCCGATCGTCATCCTCGGCGCGGCCGCCGTAGGGGCGCTTACGTTCGCGTCAGATGCGTCCTTATCTCCGAAACAATTGGCTACGCCACGGACAAGCGCAGGCGCAGACAATCTTCTCACGGCGGCGCTTGCCCGCACCATTGCGACGTGGGCGGCGATCTGGTTCGCGCCGTTGGTCGCCGCCGTCATTTTCCTCGGTCCCGATCATCTGCTCGTTCGCGTCGGCGCGCTTTTCAGCAAGCTGGCGGTCGTCACTTTTGGCGGCGCGTACGCCGTTCTCGCCTATCTCGGGCAGCAAGCGGTAGAAGCGGAAGGCTGGCTCACCGCCGCACAAATGATCGACGGCTTCGGGCTTGCCGAAACAACCCCTGGGCCGCTGATCCTCGTCAACGAGTTCGTCGGCTTCATGGCGGGCTGGCAGTCGGCAGGAGGCGGCGCCGGGCTTGCTCTCGCCGCCGCCCTCATGGCGACTTGGTGCACCTTCGCGCCGTCTTTTCTCTGGATCTTCGCCGGGGCGCCGTTGGCCGAGAGACTGCGGCAGAACGAGCGCGCGGCCGGCGCTCTACGCGGCATCACCGCTGCGGTTCTCGGCGTCATCGCCTTCGTTGGCGCAAGCTTCGCCTTGACCGTGCTGTTCGCACGTGCGTCGCGGGCGACGACCCCGTGGGGCAGCAATGTTCCAATCCCGGAACTCGCGACCTTCGACCCGGCGGCGGCGATGATAGCGCTTGCCGCTGGCGTTGCGCTGATCCTGCTAAAAGCCGGACCGGGGGTTGTCGTCATCGCTGCCATGATCGCCGGGTTCGCCCATTATCAGATCCAGACCATTGTCTGACCTTTGCGCACGACGAAAGTGATGTCCCGGTCGCGCGGAAAGGCGTTTCTGGACTCGCCCTCCTCATGGCGCAATAACGCCGCCGCATGACGCAGCCAGCCGACATCCTGCATCCAACGCGCCTAGGACTTTATTGTCCGCGAGGCGACTTTTTCATTGACCCGGTTGGCCCCGTTGCGCGCGCGGTTATCACGCATGGGCATTCAGACCATGCGCGCGCTGGTCACGGCGCGGTGCTCGCGACGCCCGAAACGCTCGCAATCATGGCCGTGCGCTATGGCGAGAACTTCGCTGGCAAGCGTGAGGCTATCGGCTACGGGCAGACGCAGAAAATCGGCGACGCCGATGTGCGCCTCGTCCCGGCAGGCCATGTGCTCGGATCGGCGCAGGCGGTCGTCGAGTCGCAGGGTCGGCGGATCGTTGTCTCAGGCGATTACAAGCGCCGCCGCGACCCGACCTGCGCGCCGTTCGAGCCTGTGCCGTGCGATGTATTCGTGACGGAAGCGACGTTCGCCCTGCCCGTTTTTCGCCATCCGGACGACCGCGGCGAGATTGCGCGCTTACTTGCCTCAATCAGCCAGTTTCCCGAGCGCACCCATCTGGTTGGCGCCTACGCGCTCGGCAAGGCGCAGCGGATCATCCGACTGCTGAGAGAGGCTGGGTATGACGAACCCATTTATATTCACGGCGCGATGGAGAAACTCTGCGATCTTTATCGGAGCTTCGGCGTTGATCTTGGCCGATTGGAACCGGCGACCGTCCGCATGGGCGGAGCGAAGGGCGGCGAGAAGCGCGCCTTCGCCGGCTCGATCGTCATCGCCCCGCCGTCCGCTTTCGCCGAACCGTGGGCGCGGCGCTTTCCCGACCCGCTCGCCTGTTTCGCATCAGGCTGGATGCGCGTGCGCGGCCGTGTACGCCAGCGCGGCGTTGAGTTGCCGTTGATCATTTCCGACCACGGCGATTGGGATGAATTGACCGATACGATTCGCGAGGTGGGCGCCGGCGAGGTCTGGATCACGCATGGCCGCGACGACGCGCTGATGCGATGGGCAGACCTTGAAGGCGTTCGCGCGCGTCCCTTGGCGCTCGTCGGGTATGACGACGAGAACGACTGACGCGCAGACGTTGTTGACAGACACGATCGGTCAGATCCCGTCCATGATCTGTTCGGCGATGAGGGAAGCGCCCAACCGGCTTGGGTGATCGTCGTCGAGATAGAGCGGCGCGCCGTCTTTTTCTAGCATGCAGCGTCCCGCCTCTTCCTGGTTGCAGAACGCCCTGCTTGGCCGCACGCGATGGAGGTTGGGGTGATCGGGCACCGCGTCGAGTAATTTTTTTGCCTGCTCCACCCGCTCCCTGTAGCGGGCGTAACTCGTGGTGAGTTTCTGGTCCGTGCCTCGGCCATAAAACGCGAGTTGCGCCATCCGGGTCGGCACATCCCAACCCGCCGGCGGTATGGGGTAGACGAGAATGACGCGCCTACCGTCGGCCAGCCAATATTCGATCGAACTGCGGTGGAGATTGATAACCGTCGATTCCCATTTCGGGTTATTGACGTAATTGCGCCCCTTGCCGACGGGCAGCGCATAGATCTGACGGTGATGCTCGACGCCGCCTTCGCCATTGTCAAATCCGTCGCCGTTTAAATAAAGGCTCCAGCGGCTCGCAACGACGAGCGTGTCGATTTGTGGATTGGCCTTCAGGTATTTGGTGACTGTCTGATTGTGGGCGGCGCACCCGCCGCGCGGGCGGTCGGACGGATAGATGCCGCGAACCGGCGGACAGCCCGGGAAAGTCAATTCGATAATGCTGCGTCCGGCGCTCGCCATTGTCTCGCCCAGTGCGCCCGCGAGTGCGCTGGCGTGACTGTCGCCCAGGAGCGCGACCGTTGGCGCCGTCGGCCCACCGTGGACGCAGGCCCTTTTCAGGTTAAGCGGCCTACCGTCGCTCGCCATGCATTTGTGCCTGTCCTCATTTTCCGCTGCCATCGCGTTGATGATCGCCGCTACGGCTTCGGGAAAGCGCGTTTGCTGTAGCGTGGAAGACGATGCGACAAAGCCCGAGACGATAAACGCGCTGGATGCGACAGCGGCGCCGATGAGGATCGGGCGTCGCCCAAAACGCTTCCGATTGCGGAATGGCTGCTCGATGTAACGCCACGTCAGAAACGCCAGACCAATTGTTGCGACGGACAAGCCCAGCATGACGCCGTCGTTCACGAATTCGGGATAACGTATCCGCGCGAAGGCGAATAGCGGCTGGTGCCAGAGATAGGCGCTGTAACTAACGAGACCGACGCCGACGAGCGGCGGCGCCCCGAGCACTTTGCCGACAAACGTACGGGGGCTGGCGAACGCAATCAGCAGAGCAGCGCCAAGGACCGGCGCCAGCGCCGCGATGCCCGGAAACGGCGTCGTCCTGTCATACAGAAATATTGGCGCAACGATCATGACCGCGCCGACGGCCGTCAGGATTTCTGCCGGCGCACGATTGATCTGCAGCAAGCGGGGCGCGACCAGCGCGAGGATTGCGCCAACGCCGAGTTCCCACGCGCGCGTCGGCAGGAGATAAAACGACGTACTCGGAAAACGCTGTGAGACGATTTCGGCCAGCGCCAAGCTTCCGAGGGTGCCTACGCTCATTGCGAGAATGAGCCAGAATCGCCGAAACTTCCGGAAAAAGAGCAGAAAAAGCGGAAAGACAATATAAAATTGCTCTTCGACGGCGAGTGACCAAGTATGAAGCAGCGGCTTCAGTTCGTTGGCGGTCTCAAAATAGCCGCTCTCGCGCCAGAAATGAAAGTTGGCGCCAAAGACCGCCACGGAAATTACGCTGTGCACGAAGCTTTCGAACTGGTTTGGCAGCATCCAGAACCAAGCGAAGGGGAAGCAACAGGCGACGATAAAGAACAGCGCTGGCAGAATGCGACGCGCGCGTCGCTCATAGAAGCCGACAATCGAAAATCGGCCATCAACGATCTCGCGCTGGATGATCGTCGTTATCAAAAATCCGCTTATGACGAAGAAGACGTCCACACCGATGAACCCGCCCGTGAAGGGCGCGAATCCGGCATGGAAGGGGATAACGGCCAAAACGGCAACCGCCCGAAGTCCATCAATTTCGCGTCTGTAGTCCATTGTCCCGGCGGTTCCCAGCTAATAACCCCTAGACTGTCTTCAGGTTCCGTCCTGGATTTGCCTGTCTGCCAAGCCGTGCAATGGCCTTCATTAACGGTTTGAAATGGTGAGATGCGAGCCGATTTTCTGCCCAATCGTGCGAATTTTCATGATTGTGCGCGTTAAGGCAGAACCCATGCGTGCGGACTTCGCCTATCAGGAGAAATCGCCGGCTGTGCATCGCGGTTTTCCGCTTGGCGAGAAATCCGGGTTGGTTTGCGGCGGGCGATTTCCGGCTTATGGATCGCGTCAATGGAACGCTTCGCCGAGTTGCTTGACCGACTGGTGCTGGCTCCACAGCGGAACGCCAAGCTGCGCCTGATCGCCGACTATTTGACCATTACGCCGGATCCCGACCGGGGATACGCGATCGCTGCGATGAGCGGCGATCTCTCTCTCGCAACGGTTAAGGCGGCCATGTTGCGCGCGGTCGCAGAGACCCGCATCGATCCGCAGCTTTTCGCCATCTCATACGATTATGTCGGGGATCTCGCTGAAACCATCGCGCTCGCATGGCCGCGTCGTCCGGGGGCAAATGCGCCGCCATCAATCGCCGAAGTCATTGATCGGCTCGCCAGCGCCCCGCGCGCTGATGCGCCGAAAATCATCGCGAACTGGTTCGATGCCATGGACGCGCCGGGACGGTTCGCCCTCATCAAGCTTGCAACCGGAGCCTTGCGCGTCGGCGTCTCGGCGCGCCTCGCCAAGACCGCGCTCGCCGAATGGTCGGGGCGCGACGTCGCGGAGATCGAAGAAGTCTGGCACGGGCAAGCGCCGCCCTATGAGGCGCTGTTTGCATGGCTCGAACGGCGCGGCCCTCGTCCCGCCGAAGATCCGGCTCCCTTTCGCCCCGTGATGCTCGCCCATCCGCTCGATGAACAGGACCTCGCAATCCTGACTCCAGACGCCTACGCGGCAGAGTGGAAATGGGACGGCGTCCGCGTGCAGGCCGTCAGCGTCGGCGGCGTGCGGCGGCTCTATACCCGAACCGGCGAAGAAATCGGCGCGGCCTTTCCTGATATCATTGCGGCGATGGATTTCGAGGCGGGTATTGACGGCGAGCTGCTCGTCTTCGATCCGGATAAGGATGGATTGAACCCGCTGCCGTTCGGCGAACTGCAAAAGCGCCTTAACCGAAAGTCGGCGGATGCAAAGCTCCTCGCCGCGCTGCCCGCTTTCGTGCGCGCCTATGACCTTCTCAGCGAGCGAACGGAGGATCTGCGGCCTCTGTCATTCGATGCGCGACGCGCCCGGCTTGAAGCTTTCATGCAGCGACAGAATGGCGCGCGCTTCGACCTGTCCCCGCTCGTACCGTTTGCCGACGCGCGCGATCTCGCCGAGGCCCGGCAAACTCCGCCCCACGCCGCTATCGAGGGCCTGATGTTAAAGCGGCGCGCTGCGCCTTACGTCGCCGGCCGCCCGAGGGGCGAATGGTGGAAATGGAAACGCGATCCGTACACGGTCGACGCCGTCCTGATGTACGCCCAGCGCGGGCACGGCAAGCGCTCGTCGTTTTATTCGGACTTCACGTTCGGAGTGTGGCGCGGGGTTGAGTTAGTGCCGGTCGGCAAGGCCTATTTCGGCTTCACCGATGATGAGCTGAAAGACATCGACCGCTTCGTGCGCAACAATACGATTGAACGCTTTGGACCGGTGCGGTCAGTGACGGCGACCGCCTCAGCAGGGCTCGTATTCGAAGTCGCTTTCGAGGGCCTCAACCGCTCGACCCGCCATAAGTCGGGCGTCGCCATGCGTTTTCCACGCATCAGCCGTATCCGTTGGGACAAGCCGCCTGGGGAAGCGGATCGCATCGAGCTGCTGCTCGCGCTCATCGATGATGGCCCGGGCGCAGCGTGAACGCCGTCGGCGAGGATCGTCAGGCGGCGAGCGCGACGCCCTTTTCAGCAAGGAACGGCTTCAGCTCGCCCTTTTCGAACATCTCGCGCACGATATCGCAGCCGCCGACGAACTCGCCTTTGACGTAAAGCTGCGGAATGGTCGGCCAATCGGAATAGGCTTTTATCCCGTTGCGGATTTCAGGCGAGGCGAGCACATTCTCGGAGCCGTAATCGACGCCAAGATATTCGAGGATCTGAATGACCGCCGCCGAGAATCCGCATTGGGGGAATTGCGGCGTTCCCTTCATGAACAACATCACGTCATTGGCGTCGATCTTCGCCTTGATGGCGTCGAAAACAGGGTTCGCATTCATCGGGCCGGTCCTTTCAAATCTGTCGGTTAGCTAGGCATGCGGCTGGTCCCGGTCAAGGCGGGCTGAAAATCAGGCCTTACCGGCCTGATCGCCTTGAAGCGGCAAGTTAAGCGCCGCTACAAGCTGCGCCAGTTCGGCTGGGGCTAAGGGACTTCGGGCGGCGTGGATGCTCGCCCGCAGATGGTCAATTCGGGTCGAAGTCGTCACTGCGACGTCGATGTCAGCGTTCGCCAGCGCGAACCCGAGCGCCGCCGCGGCTGAATCGCGACCGGGCAGCGCCTCAAGCGCCGGACGAATGCGCCGCGCCGCCGTCAGTTCATCACGATTGCGCAG
>JBGTFV010000324.1:0-25866 GCA_041747095.1 Parvularculaceae bacterium | reverse complement strand
GCGACGCGCCGCCCGCAGCGCCCGCCCGATCCGCGCCAAACGCGGAGAGCGCCGCCACCCCGGCGCCGATGAGGACCGTTGAGAGTATGGGACGGGCGCCGGCCGCTGCGCCGACAAATCCGATGCGATCCGTCGCCAAGGAACGCTCCCTCCCAAGGCCTTTATAGCTTTCTAACGCGTCCGGCCCGGAAGATCCTCTTCCAGAATCGCCATGTTGAATTGATAGCAGAGATCGCCGTCTTCATCGTCGCGGAAAATCACGCCCAAAAACTCATCGCCGAAATAGACCTCAGCCGAATCATCCTTGTTCGATCTTTTTCGGACGCTGAGATTGCCAAGTCCGAATTTTGAACGGAGGTAATCCTGAAGCCGGGCGATTTCGAAGGCGTCCATGGTGCGCGCGCTCCTTCTATGGGCAAGCTGTGTGCGGTGCTTTCTGTCTTACCCCTATCCGCCCCGAACGCAATCTTGCCTTCACTTTTGGACCCATTTCCGCCAATAGAACCGGACGGAGGGCCCTGCCCGCGCAACCATCGGAGCACAATAAATGCGGAACTTAACTTACGCATGCGCGGCGATAGGGGTAATGGCGCTCTCAGGCTGCGGCGGCCAAGGCCCAGACTCCGGCGGAGCCCAGTCCGCTGCAGCAGCCTGCGTGGCCGCGCCGGGCGGCGAAGTTTCCGTGTCAGGCGCATGGATCCGCGAGACGTTAGCGCCAAGCGCAACCACCGCCGCCTATATGACGATCTGCAATGGCGGGCAGACGCCAGTTGAACTGATCGGCGTCTCGACGCCGATCGCCAGTTCAGCCGAACTTCACGAAACGCTGACAAATGACGAAGGCGTCGCCTCGATGCGGCCGGTTCAATCGATTCGGCTGGCGCCTGGCGAAGCCGCTGAGCTGAAACCCGGCGGCGCGCACCTCATGATTTTCGGAATTGCCAATCCATTGGCCGAAGGCGATCAGGCGCTGTTGAACCTTAAGTTCGCGAACGGACCCGACCTCGAAGTCTCAGCCAAGGCGACGTCGCTCACGGGCGCAGCGAAAGACTCACACGATCACCACTAAGCGCGTCGCGCCTAAGCGCGCGGCGCTGCAGCGCTCGGTTAGTCGATGCTCTGATCCATGGTCTTGGCGGGCGTTTTCGCGCAGTCGCCCACGGGCTTGGCCGGCACGCCCGCAACCGTGCAATTCGCCGGCACATCGTGCAGCACGACGCTGCCGGCGGCGACCTTGGCGCCGACCCCGACTTCAATATTGCCGAGCACCTTGGCCCCGACGCTAATGAGCGCGCCGCGACGGATTTTCGGGTGCCTGTCGCCCACTTCCTTGCCGGTGCCGCCGAGCGTCACGCCCTGCATGATCGACACGTCGTCTTCAATCACAGCAGTCTCGCCGATCACCACGCCCGTTGCGTGATCGATGAAGACGCCGCGCCCGATAACCGTCGCCGGATGAATATCGACCTGAAAGAGTTCCGACATGCGGCTTTGGAGGTAAAGCGCCAGCGGCGTGCGATCGCGGTTCCAAAGCCAGTTCGCCACCCGTTGGGCTTGAAGCGCGAGGTATCCTTTGAAGTTGAGGAACGGCTGCGCGTATTCCCGGCACGCAGGATCGCGCTCGAATACCGCCAGAATGTCCGCCAGCGCGGCGTCAACAATACCCGGCGCATCCGCGTAGGCCGACGCGCATACCTCGCGCCAGATCATGGCGTTCATTTCCTGATCGGACAGCTTTTGCGCCAATCGATAGGAAAGCGCCGCCTCAAAGGTCGAATGGTTGAGGATGGTCGCATGGAGAAAACTCGCCAGCGCCGGTTCGCGGGCGGCCGCGGTCGCCGCCTCCACCCGCATGCGGGGCCAGGTTTGGTCCGTAGACAGTTTGATGACTTTCATCGGGTCGGCCATTGTTCATGGCTCCAGTTACTTGCGGGAACCGCTCGTCAGCAATTTTATGACGTCGTCGGGGAGTTGCCCAGCCTGGGCGAGAGCGTATGCGGTAAGCGTGATCACGATGGTTAATGAATCTCGTATCTGCCCGGCGAGGATAAGCGACCGCAATTCGTTGAACGGGATCATCCGGAAGGCGAGTTCCTCGCTGGATTCCGGGGCCGCCTCGCCCTTTTCCAGACCCCAAGCAAGAAAACAGACCGCAGTCTCGTCTGTCACCGAATTAGATATGTCGAAAGATGAAATCTGCAACCACCGCTTCGCGGTGAACCCCGTTTCCTCTCTCAATTCCCGCTTGGCGGCCTCAAGCGGCGCCTCGTCGAGCGGCCCGCCGCCTTCCGGCACTTCCCAGCTATAGGCGTCTAGCGGAAAGCGGTGCTGGCCGACGAGCGCCGCGCATCCCTGCGCATCAATGGCGAGCACGCCAATCGCCCGGTTCTTGAACCGCACCACACCGTACTGGCCGGGCGCGCCATCCGGGTGGATAACGGCATGATCAATGACGGTGATCCATGGGTTTTCGTACACTGTCTGTTCGGTCGTCACCGTCCACGGACCAATCGATCGACCCTGTTTCTCGCTCACGCTGGCGCAATCCCTTCGACGTAAATGACAGTTCCGGTCGGCATCGCCCGCAGCGTTATCCTGATACGGATGAAGTCGACTTATCCGCGACCCCGGTAAGGCGCGACGCCGGGGTCGGGCGTCCATAGCCCCTCTGGCGGCGTTCCCGTCTGAAAAAACACGTCGATCGGAATGCCGCCGCGCGGATACCAGTACCCGGCGATCCGCAGCCAGCGCGGCTTCGCGACATCGATAACGCGTTCGGCGATCGCCAGCGTGCAGTCCTCATGGAACGCCCCATGATTGCGGAACGACGCCAGATAGTTCTTGAAAGACTTCGATTCCACGATCTTGTCCGCTGGCGCGTAATCAAGAACAAGATGGGCGAAATCCGGCTGGCCGGTAACCGGGCAGATGGACGTGAACTCCGGGCAGACGAAGCGGGCGAGATAGAGCTGGCCCGGATGGGGATTGGGCGCTGTTTCAAGAGTTGCCTCTTCCGGTCGATCAGCGATGCGCGACACGCGCCCAAGCTGCGTCAATTTCGCCGTCGCCGGCGCCGACGTTTTCCGTTTCTTCGCAGACTGCGCCGCAGACAAACCTGGCCGACCCTTCTCCTGCTTCAGCGACATGAACGTTTTGTCCTCGGTAAGGTCGTCAAATCAAAATGGCGGCGCGGCGGCGAGGCGCTAGGTAACCGGACGCATAAGCTGCGTAAAGCGCGCCGGGTCGCCGGCGTCAAAAGACCGTAGACAACCCGGCTGGCCGTGTCCTATAGCGACGGCTCTTTAAATCCGGCGCGTCGCCGGGTTCGCCCAGGTAGCTCAGTTGGTAGAGCAGCGGATTGAAAATCCGCGTGTCGGTGGTTCAATTCCGCCCCTGGGCACCACTCCCCGCTTGCTCCCGAGGCCCGGCAAATCGACCCCTCATTGCGGCAATTAACAAAGGCTTCGAGACTCGCCATTCGCGAGATTCCGTATTTGACAGCAGACAACGCGCGCACTAGTTGACGCAGCGATGCCCAGATGGCGGAATTGGTAGACGCGCAGGTTTCAGGTACCTGTGCCGCGAGGCGTGGAGGTTCGAGTCCTCTTCTGGGCACCAGGCGTGCGTTCGCTTGCATCCGAGCGCATCTGAAAATAACCTGAAAACATGAAGTTAGAGCGTTGGCTGGTCGGGACGGGTTCGCCTTTTTCGCTTCCGTACCGACCGGTTGTTGGTATTTTGTGTACGAGATTGAGAGGTGTAGGTTCAAACACTTCTGACTAAGAAAATCTGCCCCGAAAATCCGTCCGCCACCTGATATGACGCCCCACAATCTTTCGCAGGGTATCGCCGCCGGCCTCACGATGGACGGTGTCGCAGTCAGGATCGCGGCAACTTTTGCGGATGTTGTCCCGACCAAAAGTTGGGGGGAGACGAGTTTCTTTTATAATCCGGGGCGTGCGCTGCCGCGCGGGGTCTATTTCTGCACGCTAAAGGACCATGACGGCGAGAACGACAGGGCCTCACACCTCAACAGATCCGGCGTCTATCGTTTGAGCTTTGGCCTACCCAATGCAGCGTTCGACCAGCTGTTCGGACCGCGACCCGCGCGCCCGAAAAAAGGCGGGGTCGTCGATGGTCCGTGGGACTTCACGGCGCTCGACGTGCTGACGCCGCACCCCATTTACGGATGGATGGGCTGGATCGCGGTTCTGAACCCGACGGGGGCGACGCTTGGCCAAATTATGCCGTTGATTTGGCAGGCCTATGAAAAGGCTCAGGAGAGCTTCGCCAAACGATGTAAAAGCGCCTGAAGACCGGCGTCGCTTTTCATCTTTGGAAAGCTGTTGCTCTCAGTTCGCTCTTCAGAAACTCGATGACGCCGCGGATCTTGCGCGGCAGGAAAGACCGGCTGGGATAAAGAATCCAAGCCGCAGTATCGAAGCTCGTTGCTGCGACGTCATAGTCCGGGAACAGATCGACCAACCGGCGCGTGGCAATGTCTTCGTCGACAAGCCAGTTTGCAAGGAGTGCGGGGCCAAGGCCAGCGCGTGCGGCGCTTGGCAAGGGTGTCGGCCAGCCGTCTAGAGGAAGTTCTTGAGATAAGCAGATAAGGCATCAAGCCAGGCCGGAAGAAAGACAGCTAGACAGGCAATTATTTTGACAATGCTCGTTGACATATATGGCTGAGGCATGTCACACATATATCGAGGCTGTGGAGAGACCCGTGGGCCGCAAACTTGAATTTGAACCGGGCGATGCCGTTCAGAAGGCCATGATGGTCTTCTGGGAAAAAGGCTATGAACGCGCCTCGGTTAACGAGATCGAAGCGGGCACGGGCGTCGGTCGCAAAAGTCTCTACCGCGCGTTTCAGGACAAGGAGGAGTTGTTCCTCGCCGCGCTGGCAAATTATCGACGCTATATGGCTGACGAGAACCTCGCTTCGCTTGAAAGGCCCGGTGCAGATGTCAGTGACATAAAAGCCCTACTGAACAAGCTTGTTAACGCGGCTGGTAACCCCATCGGCACCATGGGTTGCCTGATTTGCAATACGGCGGTTGAACTCAGCAGGGATTTGCCCATGGCGGCAAAGCACGTCGACGCTTATTTCGAACAGATCCGACATGCGATGACACATGCTCTGCAGGGCAGCGTCGAAAAAGGCGATCTCACTCTGTCTACAGATGAAATAGCGCGACAGGCCAATTTCTTGCTTGGCGTTATCCAGAGCCTCTGTGTGCTGGCGCGTGCGGGTGCTCCTAAAAGCGTTCTCCAAGACGTGGTTAGTTCAGCTCTCGATCGCCTGCACTGAGTTTTTTTGTGCGAAAAAACAATGCTCGTTGTCAAAAAGTAAGAAACCAATCCATGAAAAAACAAACGTCAGCTACGGGACACATCAAGGCTTCAGCGGAAAAAGTCTGGGAGACAATCGCCATAGGAGGCGAGGTTCATCGCTGGTTCGGCGCCGTCATCACGGCATGCGAACTTCGCGGCTCAGGCTCAGGCGCCGAGCGCATTTGCACAATGGCCGATGGTGCGGAACTCAAAGAGCGAATCATTGCGATAGACCATAAAGCGAAGCGCTTTTGCTACGCGATCGATAAACACCCGTTACCAGCAACTGACATGATCTCAACAATGGAGATTGCGGACCTAGGCGACGGCATAACGAAAATCGATTGGCGAGCAGAGTATTCAGTCGCAGACGAACATGCCGGCGTTGTCGATCAGACCCTCTCAAGTCTATACGCGCAGGGTATCAAGGCGATCGAAACACACTGCAGCGCAGATTAAGGGGCAACGCAAATGGCAATCGTAAAACTATTCACGACACAGAGTGTCGGCCCAGCCGACCGCATAATTCGGACATTGCCAGCCATCGCAGTTACGGGCGCCGTATACGCCGGCTGGCTAACCGGTTGGAAAGCGGTGGGATTGGCTATCCTATCGGCTTTGCTTCTCATAACCGCAATCCTGGGCTCATGCAGCATCTACTTCATGCTTGGCCACTCGACCTGCCCGGGTAACGGTCGACCGCGAAACCAACCCCAAGACGGGCAACGCAAAACGCGCCCGCCGCAGTGACCGGCGTATTTCTATCATTCGAGCAAAGGAGAATTCCCATGGACCCGCTTAAAATTCTTGCCGCAACATTTAGCGCCGCCGCTCTGATCGCCTCCATATCGCCAGCCACCGCCGAAGAGTCCAGTCCGGTCTATCTCATAGCCTCTCTTACCGTCCCGGATATGGAAAAATATATGGGCGAGTACGGCTTACCCGTATTTCCGATGCTTCTCGGCGCTGGTGGCGAAGTCCTTGTTGGCACGCCTATGGTAGAAATCCTTGAAGGTCAGTACACATCAAATTGGACCGTTGTCGTTCGCTTTCCGACAGAGGCTGCTGCGAAAGGCTGGTACAACTCGCCCGAATACCGTGCGCTAATCCCCGTACGTCAACGCCTAACGGACACGTCGCGGTCAACCCTCCTGCTTGCGCCGCAGTTCAGCTTTCCGGAGACGGAATGATCGAATTCTACCGGCCGAGCGATCAGGGCTGCGCGGCGGGGCAATTCGTTCCAGCGTGCGGGCTTGGTGAAAATTCCATCGCCAGAAGTAGCGCGCCGACAACGCCCGCATCATCGCCGTGGGCGGGAGAAGACAAATAGGCGTCAGGCGTCGCGTTGGGCGGTTCTGGCAAGTACCCGCCGATCAGTTCGCGGGTACGCTCCCGGACCCGGGCAAGAAGGCCGGGTGTTTTCATGACGCCACCGCCAAACACAATTCGTTGTGGCGCATGAGCGAACGCGATCGTCGACGCCAGTTCAGCCAGATAGTCCGCTTCAAGATCGAAGCCCGGATGCTCGGCGCCAAGGGCGCTCAGTTCTGCTCCCCATCGGGCCACTATCGCTGGTCCTGCAGCGAGGCCTTCCAGGCAATCACCGTGCGACGGGCAACCTCCGGCATAGGAGTCCCGCGCTGCGTCGCGACGAGGCCGGATATGGCCAAATTCGTAATGCGTGTAACCCTTGAGCGTTCGGCCATCGACTACAACGCCAACCCCAATTCCTGTGCCGACGGTGACATAGGCGAGTGACCGGATTTGCTCATGGCATCGCGCAGAGTATTCCGCCAGCGCAGCGCCGTTCACATCCGTGTCGATCACAATTGGTAGTCCTTCCCGGGTGAAGGCTGAGATATAATTCGCGCCGGACCAGTTTGGCTTTGGCGTTGCGCCAACGACTCCATAATTCCCGGCGTATGGATCAACGCCAATCGGACCGAACGCGGCGACGCCGAGCCCAGCCAAGGCGCCAAATTGGTCCTCGCATCCTCGAAAGAAATCGCTACAAGCAGCGAATGTTTCAGCCGGCGTCGTCGTGGAAATGCTCGTGCATTGAAGCAGGCTTTCGGGCGATCGCGCAACGGCGCAGACAAACTTTGTGCCGCCGGCTTCGATGGCGCCATAAATTTTATCGCGATGCGCCATGGCGTTTATCTCCGGAGGGGCGCTTCACCGATCCCACATCCATCGCACGGCATAGGCGGGCAATGAAATTACCGCTTCGCCGACCGGCACGCCGTTCTCAAGATCGCGCCAGACATGTTCAGTTGGCAAACTAACATCTGTGGTTTGCTGCGATACGTTAATTGCCACGCGCACATTAGTTAGGTCAACGTGTCTGATTACGATTGCGCGTTTGTCGTCGCTCGCTTCGGCCAGCGGGCGGGCTGTGGGAAGGATCCCTGCCCGCCGTCGCAACACTGATAACTTCAGAAATCCCTCGAAGAGGCGGCTCGCCACGGCATCGCCAACGTCAAGCCGGTCCCAAGGCATTTTTCCGCGATGCAGCCAGCGATTGTCGCCGTCATATCGCGGATCAAGCTGAAATTCGTCGTCATTCAGCAACCCGATCTCGTCACCCATCCATATCAGGGGAATGCCGCCGCAGGCGAACGGGAGCGCATACATGGCAAGGATGCGATCAATCGCGAGATCAACCGCGACGGCATCGCTCCCGCTTAAGGCCTTCCCAAGGCCACATAGCGACGCGGTCGTACCGATACTTCCGTGCGCTTGAAATGGTACGCCTTCGGCAAAGGAACCGATTTCCGCTCCTCCATAAAAGTTTCTCAGGGACGCGAGCCCGCTCGCCCGAGCTTGTTCGCCCGCGTTGAGATCGTCGAAGTAAACCTGCCAGCCTATGTCATCGTGACAGCGCACATAGGTAAGCCACGCTGCGGATTCATCGATCTGCGGCGTCTGATTGAATATCTCTGTCAGCGCCGTGACGTCGCCTGAAGCAAGAGCGGCCCATGACGCCGTCATTAAAGAGGCCTGGTAGGCGATATGGCAGGGGGGCGCCGCCGGCCCATCCTTGCTGAGGTAGCGCGCGGTCTGCCGGGCCGGCGCAATTGCCTCGCCTTTAAAAATAACGGCGGGCGTGGCGATTGCGAGCAGCGCCCGGAACGCTCGCAATATATCGAATACCTCCGGTTCATTGAAACACTCACTTCCGGCGCGCTTCCAAAGATAGGGCGCCGCGTCCACGCGAAACACTTCAACCCCAAGATTGGCCAGGTACAAAAGGTTCCCAAGCATCGCCTCGAAGACGTTAGGGTTTGCGAAATTCAAATCCCATTGATACGGATAAAACGTTGTCCACACCCAGCCGCCAAACGCCTCGCAGAACGTGAAGTTACCCGGCGCCGACTCCGGGAATATTTCCGAGAGCCCCGCTTCGAACCTCTGTTTTTCCGCCTCGCTCGTAAGGACGTGATAAAAATCACGATAATAACTGTCTCCTGATTTTGCCGCCTCCGCCCACGGATGGTTTTCCGACGTATGGTTGCAGACAAAATCCAGACAAAGGCTAATATCATTTTGCCGCAGCGCCCGGCCAAGATGGACGAGATCGTCATTGTCGCCAAATCGTGGATCGACCAGACGGTAGTCAGAGACGGCGAAGCCGCTGTCGTTTTGATCGCTGCGCATTTTCATGATGGGCAGCAAATGCAAATAGGTGACGCCAAGTCGCTTCAGATAGGTAATTCGCTGTATCGCGGTGCGCAGGTCCCCGGCGAACCGGTCGAGATAGGTTGAATACGCAAGCTGGTCTGCGCGTAAATACCAGCGTGGATTGGCCATCCGCTGCTCGTAGAGCTGTCTGAGATCTTCAGGGCGGCTGCGGGCTGTTTCCGCAAGAAGCGCCCGGATGCGCTCAACGAACAGATCAAACTCCGGTTGCGAGCCATAAATGCGCCGGAGCGCATCAATGGCTTCATTCCAGTGCGCCTGCGCGCCATCGCGAAAGGTAGGAAGGGTTGGAGTCGTCATGTCGCAATCTTGCTAAGAATGGCGCGTTTACGCTGCGCACCGGCAGGCGCCCGCCAGTTTTCTAGCCTCTGGCGGGCCCTTCCGATCATCACCCGGCTGTTCGCCAGACAGGTCGCAGCGCCAAGTCAGAACGCGTAACGCAAGGACACCGAAGTCGTGCGCCCATTGATCGGACGGGCACGAATGATGCCGTTGGCTGGAAGAACGCCCTCTTCTGATTCAGTAAGCCCAAACGCATTATTGACATTATTGACGTTGACCGACGCGACCAAGCCTTCCGCCAAACCGACATTCAGGAATAAATTCACCTGCGCAAAGCCAGGCAGCTTCAGGTCGTTGTTATCCTGCGCGAAAGAACTGGTTGTGCCGATGATATTGGCGCCAATCGAATGTCTGCCGACGGAGTAGGACGGCGTAATCTGATATGTCACGTCTGCCTGACGGCGCGGCGTGTTGCCGATATTTCCCGGGTTGAGAATATCCCGACGGATTTCGGCGTCCGTCCACGTCAGACCGGACGACAGCGCGAATCCGCCAATTGAATAGGCGCTTTCCAGCTCCACGCCGAATGCTCTCGTCGTGCGATCGATGGCAAGTCCGGAAGTCACCTCGAAATTGCTTTCCTCGCTATCGGCATAAAATCCAGTGAGGAATGCGCTGAGATTACCCGGGATCGAGTCGCCTGAACGATACTTTACGCCCAGTTCGGCTTGCTTGACGATGTCGACGCCGATCCCGTCGTCGATCAGTCCCCCCGTGGCGGAGAAACCGGACCCGCCGAGAACAAGCCGGTCGCCGTTGCCAACGCCGCCGCGGCTGTACCGGGCGAATACGGCGAGGCTGTCATTGAGAACGTAGTTTGCGCCAATTGAATAGCTGAAATAATCGACGCCATACCCGATGGAAAAAAGATTCGTGCTGTCGACAACGCCAATGCCGGTTTCAGCGGGCGTTAGAACGCCATCGCCGTTGACGTCGATATCTCTCGGCACAAATCCGCCAACGCCGGGAATCGGGCTGGCGAGATTGCTCGTGCCCGTGCCGTCGAGTTGCTCGTAGCGGAAGGACCCGTCAAGCGTGACCCGATCGTTGCGCCACACGAGGGCCCCGTAAAGCGCGTCACGATCGAACGTAAGATCGAAAACGGGATCGAAGATCCCGAAATTGGTGACGCCACCCACTGACAAAGGATCGCCCGCACCGTCTATGACGTCGATCAGCGCAGCCCCTCTGCCGAGCGCTTCCTGCAGGAAGAAGTTGAAAGACCAAACGGTCTCCACTTGTTGGATGGACTTGTAATAACCGGCCGAAGCCTCGAGTTCGCCGCCGCCGATATCGAATTTTCGAGTGAGTTTAAGGTCATTGACGAACTGGCTGAGATCATCGACGCGCACATCGAACAAGAGGTTGTTGATGAGCAAACCGTTGCCGTTCAGAGAGCCCGGATCGCTGATTGTCTGACCTGCGTTCGGTCCGTTGACGAAGCGCAACGAGTCGCCGCCAAAACCCGCTGCGGCCGTGGTTGCATCGAGTACGTCGGCCGTGAACGTACCAACAAAGCCGCCGCGATTGTCGGAGTATCGAGTTTTATTGCTGAGGGTCCAGCCGCCGCCGACGTCAAACTCGAACTCGGCGCCAATCGCCGTCGACAGCGCGCGTACGCCGTCGCGAACGTCGGTGACGTTGAGCGCACCGGAATCAATCCGCGTGTTTTGCAGCAGGTTGCGCGTGGATAACGTCTCGTTCCGAAAATCAAATCCGGGAATGGGTCGCGCATTGCCATTCACGATGGCGACGGGCGCGGGAAGATAAGGAATGGTGCGGTCGTTGAGATGTTTGAAGTACAGTCTGGCGTAGCCATTGGAGAACTCCTTGGTCAGATTTGCTTTGATCTGACCCCCCTCCTCCGCGTTAAAGCCCGCCTCTCGCGCGCCCTCTCCCGTGCGGTAAAATCCCCCGACGTGGAAATAGAGGTCATCCGCAATCGGCGAACCGTACTCGAAATCGACCCGCGTCTGCCCGAAATCGACGCCCCGCGTCAGGCCGATGGATCCACCCTCTTGCCGCCCTGTCTTTGAAATAAAGTTGATGACAGCGCCGGGCGCGTTCGACGCGAACGTCGAAGCGGAGCCGCCGCGAATGGCCTCAACGCGCGAGATTGTCGAATCAGCGCGCAGAAAATTGTCGGCGTTTCCAAAGGTGATGTCGCCAAAAGACAGGACCGGCAATCCGTCTTCCTGAAGCTGCACGAACTTCGCGCCGCCGGTCGTGACCGGAATGCCGCGAACCTGGATGTTGGCGTTGTTCTCGCCGCCTGACGACTCCGAACGGATGCCGGGGATATTGCGGAATATCTCCGCGGTCGACCGGGGAGCAAAATTCTGGATTTCCGCTTCCGAAATATCACTGACCGAAACGCTTGATTGGAATTTACTTGCCCCTGAGCCAGCGACAGCGGTCACGATGATCTCGTCAAGACCAACGCTGTCGCGTCTTGTTGTTTCTTCGTCTGTCTCTTGCGCCATTGCGACGCCGAACGCGCTGACGCTTGCCGCCACCGACACCATGAGGTGTCGCTTGAAATTGCCGGTTCTCATAAGGCCTCCCTAGCGTTGACGACCCACCTTTCGTAGCGGGCTTGAAACGAGGCTAACTTGGTTTTGCAATCGATTGCAATATACTCGCGCGATAACTAATTATCGACTTGGGTTAGGTGATTTGAGGTTGCCGCAGGCATTAATTTATTGAACTGTCGGGCAGCCAGGGCAATTCTGAAGCCCAGTAGACAATAAACAATCGATTGCAGCCTTCGCAGTTGCAACATGGGAGGGGTCGCATGGTCGGGATGGAACTGCATCCGATCGATATGGGCGTCGTCGCGGCCTACGGAGTCGCTATTGCGGCAATCGGACTTGCCGCGTCGCGTCGCGCGACCGGCGCTTCGGAATATTTCCTCGCAGGTCGGTCCATGAGCTGGTTCATGATCGGCCTTGCGTTGTTCGCCTCGAACATCTCGAGCACCACTCTCGTTGGCCTGTCGGGAGACGCTTACGCCACGGGCATCTCCGTCTACAATTACGAATGGATGGCGGGAGTAGTGTTGGCGTTTTACGCGCTTTTCATTCTGCCCCTCGTACTAAGAAGCCAAGTCTATACGATGCCGGAATATTTGGAGCGTCGTTTTGACCGGCGTGCGCGGCAAATATTCGCTGCACTGACCTTGTTCCTGAACATCGTCGTTGATACAGCAGCCAGCCTCTACGCCGGATCGTTGCTCCTTGAGCTGATCTTTCCACAGTTCTCGACCTGGCAGATCGTGGCGGCCCTCGCAATTCTCACCGGGATTTACACCATTGCGGGCGGACTCGCGGCGGTCATGGTGACCGAAGTCATTCAAGCTGTCCTGCTGCTCGCAGGGGCAATCCTCATTACCATTTTCGCCTACCTCAAGCTCGAGAACGGCTGGGCAAGCGTCCTCGAACAGGTGCCCGCCGAGAAGCTCAGCCTCATCCGCCCACTCGACGATCCCGGCGTTCCTTGGCTTGGTCTTGTATTAGGCGTGCCGCTGCTCGGATTTTATTTTTGGTGTACGAACCAGTTCATGGCGCAGCGTATGCTAGCCGCCAAAAACGCTAACCACGCCCGGTGGGGGGCGTTGCTCGCCGGCGCGCTGAAGCTGCCCGTATTGTTCATCATGGTATTGCCGGGCACGATGGCCATCATCATCTACCCAAATCTCGACCGCCCAGATCAGGTTTTTCCTACGCTGATGTTCGACCTTCTTCCTACCGGCATTCTGGGGTTGGTGCTCGCGGGTTTCATCGCAGCGCTCATGTCGTCTATCGCTTCGACGCTTAACTCAGCGTCGACGCTTGTAACGATGGATTTTGTCCGGCCCGCAAGGCCAGACCTTTCGAGCAAATCGTTGATGCAGATTGGACGCGTTGCAACGCTTATTTTCATGTTGCTCGCCATCCTGTGGGCCCCGCAAATCGCGAAATTTGATTCGCTATTTAAATATCTTCAGCAGGTGCTGTCCTACACCGTTGGTCCGATCGTGGCCTTGTTCATCTGGGGCAGCTTCTGGAAGCGAGCGAATGCAACGGGGGCCTTTTTGGCGCTGGTTGTCGGTTTTGCCGGAGGCGCGACGCTCTTTCTCCTCGTCGCGGTCTTGGGCGCCGTTGATCTGCATTTCCTTTATGTCAGCCCGATTTTATTCGCGCTGGCCTCAATTGTGCTGGTGGTCGCCAGTCTTGCAACGAAAGCGCCCGACGAAGCCGCGACGGCTCCGTTCATCTGGCGACCGGGTATCGGCAGACCCGAAGCGACCAGCGCGCCAAACCCCTCACCGCTGACAGACTATCGCATTCAGGCGGCGGCGCTCATGATCGTTACCGTCGTGATCGTTTTCGCCTTCAGGTGATGGGCGCGCCGCTCGATTGCCGGATGACAAGCTGAGGCTCGATCACAATGCTGGATGCATCGCTGCCGTCAATCCGATCAAGGAGTAATCTCACCAAAGCCTCTCCGCCTGACTGGATCGACTGGCTGACGGTCGTCAACGGCGGGCTGAACCATGCAGCGCTGAAAATGTCGTCAAAGCCCGTCACCGCGACATCGTCCGGCACAACGAGGCCAGCTTCGCGCAAGGCGTTGATGGCGCTCATAGCGATCACGTCGCTGGCGCAAACGACCGCGTCGAACTTAACGCCCCTGTTTAGGAAATGCCGGACTGACTGGAAGGCTGCGGGCATATCGAACGGCGTTGGCGCGACTAAATCAGGGTTAGGCGTAAGGCCCGCCGCTATGAGCGCTTCGCAATAGCCGCGCCAGCGCAGCGAAATCTCCGGCAACGCGGCGTCGCCGAAAAACGCAATGCGCCGCCTGCCAAGACTGAGCAGGTGGGCGGCCGCAAGACGCCCACCCAATAGATTATCGCAGCCGACGATCGCGTAATCGTCTTCGACATTTGCGCCCCAGACTACCACCGCACGGTGGGTTCGTGCGAGATCCCGCAGCTCCGTTCTGCGTCGCCCCTGCCCGATGATGATGATGCCGTCCGCACGCCCCGCAAGTATGGAGCTTGCGCGGCCATCTCGGCTCCATGGCGGCGTCGTTGACAGCAACAGGTCGTAACCGCGCCAGGTCAGGCTGTCAGCGATGGCGCCAAGCAGATCAAGATAGAACGGGTCGGAAATATGCTCTCTGTTGTCAGCCTCGATTGGAATAACGACCTCGATCGTCCGCGTCTGGCGAAGGCGGAGATTGCGCGCGCCCTCATTAACGGAATAGGCCGCAGCGCTTGCGAGATCCGCGATGCGCTGGCGCGTTTTTTCAGCGACAAGCGGCGATCCCGCAAGCGCGCGCGATACGGTCGACTCCGATACGCCGGCCATCCGGGCGATATCCGCCATTGTCAGATCGGTCCTGCGCGCGTCGGTCATGCCCAGTTCCGCGAGGCCAGTTCCTGCGAAGGATTATCCAGCACGCGCCCTCGCCTAACCCGTTACCGCCGCATGCCAGTCCTTATAGGGACCATTTCCCAAGACAGCCGCCTGAACTTGCGCCATAGCGGCGTTTGCCGCGTCTGACGCCTGCGTATTCGGATGCACAGTCCGGCGGAGGGGACGTGCGCCATTTGGCATCGCGATCAGATCGGCGACCGCGCGCGGCACGTCCATCGGATCAGTCGATCCACCGCCGCCGAAGAAACGTTGCGCCATCTCAATATGTGCGGCGTAGGCGGATTTTCGTTCTTCGTCGAGGTCAGCGAGAAGCTCGTTCGAGTAGCGCGCGCCATTGTCCCAGATCTTGGTCGGATATCCGCCTGGCTGAACAATTGAGATTTCGACGCCAAATGGCGCGATCTCATAAGCCATGGCCTCGAACATCGCTTCGGCAGCGAATTTGGTCCCGCAGTAAACACCGACGTTTGGCAAAATGAGGCGGCCGAGTTGAGACGTTACCTGAACGATCAACCCTTCTCCGCGCGTGCGCATGGCCGGCAGGGCTGCGCGGGCGACACGCAAAGAGCCGAACAGATTGACGTCGAACTGGCGCATGAGAGTCGCGTGATCATGGATCTCGACCGGTCCGGATATCGCGATGCCCGCATTGCTCATGACGACATCAAGCGCGCGCCCGGCGATCCGTTCGCCTTCCCTGACGCCATTGGACACCTGATCGTCTTTCGTCACGTCAACTTCAATGAGGCTGATCTTCAGCTTGTCGCGCGAGGCAAGGTCCGCAAGTTCCTGCGCCTCAGCGCGCTTGCCGCCTTTCATGTTGCGCATCGTCGCGATGACCGTTGCGCCGAGCGAGGCCAAGTGCAGCGCCGAAAGCCGGCCGAAGCCCGAGCTCGTCCCGGTGATCAGAACTGACTTGCCGCTGAGATCGATTGCGGCAGCGTCGGAGGGCGTCCCGGATTGGGCTCGCGCGGCCGTCCCGCTCAATGCTGCTGCGACGCCGAGGGTAGCCGCCCCACCGAGGAGGGTTCGGCGGGTCGGCGCAGCCCCCCGCTGTGAATTCCGGTCGCTCATAAGATATCTCCCATTAGATATTGATCTTTCAATCTTATCGCCCTGACGGCGACATTCCGGTCGAGGCGCAGGGCGGCGCAGGCGCTTGAAGCAGCCTTTCAAAACTGCTTGCCCGCCATCGCGAGCGACTATAATTCATTGTGCGGAAATGTCTTTTATTTCGGTCATCATCGCGATCTGTCTCGCCCTTGCCGGACCGCTCGGCGAGTTCGCCGGCTGTCTGACGTCCCACGCGACGCCTATCGCTGGTCATGACATGACGCATGGCGCTACGGCGGATGAAAATATTGAAATTGCGGCCCAGCATGAAAACGACGCGCATAAAGGCGGGTGCGGAATGGCCAATTGCAAAGGCGGTTCTGCTTGCGCCGTATGTCATCCGGTCGCCGCGGCGTTCCCGCCCGAAGAGTTCGGCGATGAATCCTTCGTATCTAGCTGGCACGTTGTTTCTCAGTTGCGGCTGACCGCAGATCCCTTGCGCTCGGACCCGCCGCCTCCCCGAACCTGACGCATTGGCTTTGACCTCGCCGCGCGCTGCGCGCCGCGAGGACAGCAGGCGTATGCGCTAACATCATCACAGGATTATTCCATGACGCGAAATTCTCGCGTCGCCGTCACAACCGCTTGCGCGGTTGTAGTCCTCGTTGGGACAGGCGCTGTCGCGCGCCCAGTTTCATACGCAGGCGGCTGGACGGCGATTGAACAGACCGATCGACAGGCGACGATGGCGCTTGTCCATTATTCTCCAACTCCGACTTACTCAATCGGACTTCGGATAGACTGGGACCGACGCGACGACATTCTTTTCGTCGGCCCACAGGCGACATGGCTCGCCAAGCGCTGGTTCGGCGAAGATTATCAGGCGAACGTCTACCTCTTCGGTGCGGCCGGCGCCGCAAAAGGGGTAGGCGACAATGACGGCGAGGCGCGCGCCGCCGTACTAGGGGGCGTCATGGCCGACTGGGAAACCCGGCGGCTCTTCGTTTCCTATCGCGCCCATGGCTTTGAGGCCGGCGATCTCGACGCCACCTTCATGCAGGCGGCGCGCGTTGGCTTTGCGCCTTACGTCGCCAACACAGGCGCCCTTCACACCTGGCTGATGATCGAAATTGATCACCGCCCGGACAATCCTGAACCGATCGGCGTCACGCCGCTCGTCCGGTTCTTCAAAGGACCCGCTCTTTTCGAGGCCGGCTGGAGCGTCACCGACGACCGGCCGCTCGTCAATTTCACCTATCGCTTCTGACATCCTGAAAGGAATCTGACATGAAAAAGATCTTTCTCGCCGCCGCGTTCTCGCTCGTCGCCAGCGCAACCCTCGCCCAACACAATCACGGCGCTGATAACGACGATGGCGCTATGATGGATCACGCTCAGGGCCATAACCATGAGGCGACCGACGTCGTCGCGCTGGAACCAGCGCCAGCTTCTGCGCTTGAAGCGGCCGAGGCCGCCGGCGGTGAACTGATCGTCGTCGATGTGCTCGGCGTCGTCTGCGACTTCTGCGCCGTCGCCATGAACAAAACCTTCGCCAAACGCAGCGAGGTCGCGGCCACTCGGGTCGACCTCGATGACAAGACGCTCAAGATCGTGACCCGGCCCGGACAGACACTGGCCGATGCCGAGATCGAGAAGCTGGTGAAGAGCGCCGGCTATCGCACGAGGGCGATCCGTAGGGGCGACGCGGCTAACGAGGCACGAGCGCCGATCGATGAAACGCGCTGATCTCATCTTGCGCGAGACAGCCGCCCCGGCGCTGGCGTTGTTCGCCAGCGCCGGCACGCTCTTGTGCTGCGCCGTTCCCGCCCTGCTCGTAACGCTTGGCGCGGGCGCCGTCATGGCGGGGCTCGCTGCAAACGTTCCCGGCCTCATCTTCCTGACGGCGCACAAAGGGTGGGTATTCGGGATTTCCGGAGTGCTTCTGGCGGCCTCAGCACTCGCTCGCTATCTGACGCGGGACGCCCCCTGCCCCGCCGACCCGGCGCTTGCGCAGGCTTGTGCGTCGATGCGGCGGACCGGCGGAATTATTCTGACGATCGCATTTGCGGCCTATCTCGTCGGCGGATTTTTCGCGTTCTTCGCAGCAGATCTTTTGTTGTGAGCGATCAGCCCGCGAGGGTCGTCCGCGCGGCGCGCTCAAAGCGGGCAAGACCTTCGTCCAGGGTTTTGTCGGAGATCGTCAGCGGCGCGAGGAAGCGGATGCACTGCGCGTAGGCGCCGGCCGTCGTTGTAATGACGCCCTGCTCGCGGGCTTCGGTCTGCATGCGCCCTGCAAGGTCGCCGTCAGGTTTTGAAGCGTCGCCGTCCTTTACGCATTCGATCGCGACCATGGCGCCGATCTGACGAACATCGCCGATGCGCCCGCGCCCAGGGCCGTCCTGGATCGCGCGCCAACTCGCCGCAACCCGCCGTCCGATCTCGACGGCGCGATCGAGAAGCCCTTCCTCCTCGAATATTTCCAACACCGCCAGCGCAGCGGCGCAGGCGACGGGATTGCCGCCATATGTCGAGCCCATGCCGCCAGCGGCGATCTTGTCCATCAGATCCGCCTTGCCGGTTAGCGCCGAAAGCGGCAGCCCAGCAGCGATCGATTTCGCAATGCAGACCATGTCCGGCTCGACGCCGGAGTGCTCGATCGCGAACATCTTGCCTGTGCGGCCCATGCCCGACTGAATTTCATCAACGATAAACACGATGCCATTGTCGTCGCAAATCTTGCGCAAGCCTTGCAGGAACGCCGTCGGCGCGGGGTTGAAACCGCCCTCGCCCTGTACCGGCTCGACGATGATGGCCGCGACTTCCTCAACCGGTATCGCCGTCTTGAAGATATGGTCGAGACAGGCGAGGCAACCACGTACGGAAATGCCGTGATATTCGTCCGGATACGGCGCGTGGAATACGCCGGGAACGAGGGGTCCGAAGCCTTGCTTGTACGGCTTGGCTTTGCCGGTCAGCGTCGTCGCCAGTAGCGTTCGGCCGTGGAAGGCCCCCTCGAAAGCGATGACGCCGGGTCGCCCCGTTATGCGGCGCGCAAATTTGACCGCGTTCTCTACCGCCTCGGCTCCGGAATTGAACAAGGCAGTCTTCTTTTTCGCGGCGCCAGGTACAAGCCGGTTCAAGCGCTCGGCGAGATCGACGTAAACCTCGTACTGCGCAATGCCGAAGCTCGTATGAAGAAACAGATCCGCCTGGCGCTTGATCGCCTCGACGACCTTCGGATGCCGATGCCCCACATTAAGGACGCCAATGCCGCCAATGAAGTCGATGAAATGCTTGCCGTCGACGTCCCAGAGATCAGCGCCTTCGGCTTTGGCCACATAAATGCCGGATTTCGAGGGCAACCCCGCTGGCAGCGCCTCGTCTCGCCGCGCCTTAAGCGATTGATTCGTGCTAAATTCGTTGCGGCCGTGTTCCATGGACGATCCTGTCATTTTATTCCTTCAAGGCCTGATTACGAACAGTTCTTTGCGACGCCGTTCTTTCAAGCTGGTCTAGCATGTCGGCGGATATTTTCGATGGCACTTTTTGCGCGACATGGGCGCTCGCTCTTTCCTTGTGGCGCCTGCCCTCAATCGGTTTTATAATACGAGCGAAAAATGTTGAACCGCGCAACCCACAGGCGCGTATCTTGAACGTAAGTGTACAAGGAGTTTCGACGTGGCAGACGATAATGCCGTGCAACGTATTTTACAGTTCGTCAAACAACTGAAAGAAAAAGCCAATCCATCCGAAGCTGAGTTGATGCAGGAGGCTGTTTCTCGAAACTGGCTAAAGTCAAACGGCGAGATAACGAGCGATGGACAGACCCTCGTCCGCTCTCTCACGGAACAGCAGAACACGCGGACGACGCTGCGTAACCTGCTTTGATTGGCAAGCTGTTGATCGAAAGCGGCTCACGTATTTAGCCGGCGTCCGGGCGCAATTTCTCGAACTGAAGTTTTTAAATCAATTACAGCCGCCAGACGGCTTGCAAGAGCGGCCTCAAATGCCGCCGGAAAATCCTCGGTCCGGTCAACCGAGAACCCCGCAGCGCCGAAGCTGCGCGCGAGCGCCGCAAAATCCGGGTTCACCAGTTCCGTGCCGCTGACCCGGTCAGGATAATCGCGCTCCTGATGCATACGGATGGTGCCGTAGCTGCCATTATTGGCGACCAAAACGATGACCGGCAGCGCATATTGCATGGCTGTCGCCAGTTCGGCAGCCGCCATCATGAAACAGCCGTCGCCAGCCGCGCAGACGACAATCCGGTTAGGCATGGCAGCCTTTGCGGCTAACGCGGCCGGGAAGCCATAACCCATAGCGCCGGAGGTTGGGGCCAGCTGGGTCTTGAACTGCTTGTGTCGATAGAAGCGATGCAGCCAGCCGGCATAATTGCCGGCCCCATTGGTCATGATCGCGTCCGGCGGCAGGCGTTGGTCGAGCCACGCGAAAACTTCCGCAAGATTGACGCCCTCGGCAACCGTCGTTGGTACGGAGAAATCCTCAAACTCGGCATGGGCCGCGTGCGCAGCTGCGCGCCATGCCGGATTGACCGCCCACGTTTCATTCGCGAGGGCGTGCGTCATCGCGATGGGGGACGCGTTGATCGCCAGCACGGGCGCGTAGACGCGTCCCAGCTCCTCTGCTCCCGGATGAATATGTATCAGGCGCTGGTCCGGCTGAGGAGCCTTCAGCAAGGTATATCCGGATGTCGTCATCTCGCCGAGGCGCGGCCCCAACGCTATGATGAGATCGCTGCGGCGGATGCGGTCGGCAAGCTTCGGATTTGGGGCGATGCCGACATCGCCCGCGTATTGCGGATGCAAATTGTCGAAGAGGTCTTTTGAGCGGAACGTGCAAGCAACGGAAATTCCGGTCGCCTCCACGAAAGTCTGCAAGTCCCGAACGGCTTGGCGCGACCATCCCCCCCCGCCCGCAAGGATAATTGGCGACGCGGCGGAAGCCAGCAATTCGCGCAAGCGCGCCAAATCCCCAGGCGCTGGCGCACTCATGGTCACCGGAGCCGCCGGCATCGGCGCCGCATCCGTTTCCTCTGCGAGCATATCTTCTGGCAAGGCAAGAACGACCGGACCCCGACGGCCATTCTGCGCCGTTGCGAACGCGCGGTTCACATATTCGCCAATGCGCGCGGCGACATCTATCTCCGCCGCCCACTTCGCAAGAGGGGCAAACATCTGGCGGTAGTCGACTTCCTGAAACGCCTCGCGGTCGCGCTGGTCCCGTGCGACTTGCCCGATGAAAAGGATGAGCGGCGTCGAGTCCTGAAAAGCGGTGTGAACGCCAACTGAGCCTTGAGTGGCCCCCGGTCCGCGCGTCACCATCGCGACGCCCGGGCGGCCCGTCAGCTTCCCGAACGCCTCCGCCATATTGACCGCGGATGCTTCGTGCCGGCAGGCAATCAGACGGATGCGTTCGCGCACGTCATAGAGCGCATCAAGAACGGCGAGATAACTTTCACCGGGCACGCAAAAAACATGGGTAACGCCGTTCGCAAGCAGCGCGTCGACCAGCCTGCGTGCGGCGGTGACGGATTGGGTCGCGGTCATGCATCGATATGCCGGAACTGCGGACGTTGGGTCAACGGCCCCCCGCCGCATTCCTTAAAAAACGACGGTCAGGCGGTCCGATCGAGCAGAAGCCCTGCTTCAACGTCGGTCCGCACGTCCTCGCGAACGCCGCGCACGAGATCGATAAATCGCTCCTGCGGCCATTCGTGGACGATCTCTCCGGTGTCGACATCGATTGCCCGGTAGACGAAGCGCGGCGACCCCGGGTCCCGTGCGATCGAGAGCCGGGTATTGGCGCCAAGCGCGCGGCTGATGGCTTCGCGCGTTTCGGCGACCTGCTCCGTTGAACGAGCTTCTGATACTGCTGCCCGGTCAATGGCAGCGGCTGATGACTGCCGTCGAGCATCAGCCAGCGCTGCGGAACGTTCACGCACCTGCGCCGTTAACTGGTCCGGCGACGAATTTCTAAGGGCGGATTGGCTCAACTCCATGGTCCTTCTCCCGATCGGCGGCCAGCCGTTACGGCCGACCGCTAACTTTCGGAAAATTTTATGCGAACAGCGCGAGTATCGCGTTTGGCGCGGCATTGGCGATGGCCAACGTCTGGATGGCCAATTGCTGCTGAACCTGAAGGGCTTGGAGGCGCGAGCTCTCGCGCGGCAAGTCGGCATCGACAAGGTTGCCGATTGACACTTCGAGGGCATCGCCAATCCTGTTCAACAGCCGGTCCTGAAGGCCAAATGCCTGGCTGCCGGCGCCAAGCGCCGCGAGAGAGTTCGAAAGCGCGCCGATAGCGGATTCGATATTCGCGATCTCGGTCGCTGCCGCGGCCGCGTCCGCCAGAGGCGTTCCAGTGTTGTCGATATTGATAATGCCGCCGCCGACAGACAGATTCTGTGCTGCAACGGTGATCGTGTCCGTGCCATCGGTCGAGGCAACAACCGTCAAATCGCTTGCCCCTGCGGCGATCAGGTTGCGACCGCCAATCTCGGCGCTTGACACGAGCCGCGCGATCTGATCGCGAAGTGAAATGAACTGCGATTGCAGCAATTCGCGGTTTTCGGTTGAGATAGAAGGATCTGCGGCCTGACTGGCGACAGCGCGCAACTCAACGAGCACATCACTGATCGACTCGCCAGCCGCCAGGGCTACGTCCACTGCCGATGTACCAATGCGCAGGCCCTGCTGAACCGCTTCCAGTGAGCCAAGCTGAGCGCGTTGCTGCTGCGCCAACGCAAACAGCGTTGGGTTGTCGCGTGCGCTGGAGACTTCAAGCCCGGTCGAAACGCGGCGCTGGACGGCCGTCAACTCGTCGGTGATGCGTGTGAGATTTTGCAGCGCGATGAGCGCGCCAGGATTCGTGTTTATGCTGACCATGACATCATTCCCCTTCTGGGTTGTTCAGGCGATTATTCGCCCGTCCGGACTGCGAACGCGCACCCCGGCGCTTTGTGATCGAGCAAGTTACGGGCCTGCAATGTAAAGGGCGGCCAATGTTAACAGCGGGCTTGTGCGGTATTATTTTAAGCCAAATCGCGAGTAAGCTTACTCATCCGTAAACGGTTTTTCCGGTGATTTCCCATACCTGACGGCAGGGCCTGCCGGGTAAAAACTGCCGGGCGGCAGTTTTGACGTAGGGAAATTATGGCGCGCCCGGCGCGGCCTCGGTCTCGGACTGACCACCAAGACCGCTCATGATGATGCGGTTGACATCGATCAATGGCTGCAACGTCTCTCGCTGGCGCATCGCCGCGCTCGAATAGTCGCCTACCCAGGCCGCAAGGCTGATGATCGTGCGTCGCAAATCTGGGGGCAGCCCGTTATGCTCGTTTGCGCAATCGGCAGCGAGCATTCCCCAAAGCGTGCGGTTAAAATGCACGGCCGCAATCTTCGCCTTGAGATCGGGCGTCGATGCGCCTTCGATCGCCATCAGACCGGCCGTAGCGCGCGCAAACACTTCGTACTCTGCCTCGCGCGGGGCCGCAGTCGCGCGCAAGGATCGGCGATAAGCATCATGCGACATGATCTAGGCGCATCTGTTCGAATTCAATTAATTCACGGCAGCAAGCGAGCGCCTTGTAAAAATCGTCGTTGGCGACACGCGCGGCGATCTTCAGGCACAGTTCAAGTGCGCCCCGGTCGGTAACAACGCCGGCAAATTCAGTAATCCGGGTTTCAAATTCGGCCAGCAAATCGCTTCGCTTTCGACCCTCGAGCGCCATTAGCATGACCGGCAGATATACGCGGCGGGCCGGCGAATTCGCTTCGTCCGGCTGCATGATGTCGCGTTCGCGCAGGACATTCGCTCTCGTCTCAAAAACGAAGTTCGCCCGCCGGTCGCCGTTCACGATAACAGCGCCGTTGATAGCGACCCGCTCGCCCGGTCTGAGACTGAGTTTCAGCGCCATTTTCCGCCACGCATAACGTTCGCAGACTAAACCCGACGATGGTTAAGAAGCTGCTTATCAATGTTCGCTCAAGACGGGAATTCAGCGCGCTTAATATTTCCTTTTACGGATATTTTTAGGTCTTCCCCCGCGGTTTTCGGCCCAATCGTTGCGTCGCTGATCCCAAGCTGAAACAACGAGGTCGACGCCTCCGGGGGTTAGGGCGAATGTCTTTCCTTATGCGGTATGCTGCGCCCGCTGCAGCCGTAGTCATCGGTTATGCATTGCTGGCGCATGCGCCTCGCCTTTCCTTACAGGCGGACGTAAAGCCCGTTCGCGTCGAACGGTGTCAGCCAATCGACGTCGCGCCTGGTTCTGCGAGCATTGCAGTCGATGCGGACAATGGACTTGCATTCATCGCCGCAAGCGACAGGCGCGCGCGGAAATACGCCAGCACAAACGGCATTTATGCGATCGACCTTGCCAATCCTGGACAACCGAACTTTGTTTCGGCAACTGCGCCCGCAGGCTTTCGCCCACGCGGCGTTAGCCTCTGGCGCGGCGGATTGGGCGAGAAGCGCCTGTTTGTTATCAATGACCGTTCGGATGAACCGGACACGGTTGAAATCTTCGACGTTGGCCCGCGCGGTTCGCTTCTGCACATCGATACGATTGCATTTCCTGCCATGCACGCGCCCCGGCGTGTGCTCGGCGTTGGTCCACGCGCCTTCTATGTAACGAATGACCGCGGAACCGCCTCCGCTGTCATGCTGCTACTGGAGCGTATCTTCGCGCTACCCTATTCGAGCGTTGCCTATTTCGACGGCCTCGAAGGGCGCTATGTCGACCGGGGACTCAGGTTTGCGAATGGTATTGCCTTGTCCCGAGACACCGGGACCCTATACGTCGCAGAAATGTTCGGCGGACGGATTAGAATCTATGAACGGAACGTCCACACCGGTGCGCTGACGCGCAATGGCTCGATCAAAATCTCTGCGAGCCCCGACAGTATTGATGTCTCCCCGGACGGGAATCTGCTGGTCACGGATCACGCAAGCTCCTTGCGCCTAATCGCCCACGCACGAGACGCACGCGTTAACGCCCCCTCGCACATCCTCAGGCTCGATCCAGCGTCCGGCTCAGTCGCAGACGCATTCGCCTCTATTGGGGGCGAACTGCGCGCAGCATCGGCCGCTGTTGAATGGCGCGGGTCCCTGCTGATAGGCTCGGCCTATGACGCGCGCGTTATGATGTGCCCCAGGATCTGAGCGCCAGTTATTCCGGCGCTTCCGTTTCCAGCGCGAGTGCATGCAGCTCGCCGCCCATCCGCCCGCCAAGCGCTCGGTAGACAAGTTGGTGCTGCTGCACACGGCTCTTGCCTTTAAAGGCTGTTGAAACAACGCGCGCGCGGTAATGATCGCCGTCGCCTGCGAGGTCTTCAATTTCGACAGTTGCGTCCGGCAGGGCGCTCATGATCATTTCCTTGATCTTGTCGGCGGCCATTGGCATCGCATTCTCCATACGCTGAATTTTGCCTCGCATAAATGCGGGCAGTGGGCTCTCATTGATTTCAAAAAGATTCTGCAACGCAAGCGCGTCGGTGTCGTCAATCCGCACGAAAGCGCCGCCAAACCGGCCCAACTTTGCTGCTTGCACTCCCGCCATGGCGGCTTTCAGCAGGAGCGTATCGGCTGCCCCGGGCGCACAGGCGACGAGGTAGCGTCCCTGGTCCTCGCCAAACCAGAAAGCGGCGCGCCGCGCCTTGACCGGCGTTTTTAGGTTCAGCCCCTCGCCTGCGGCCAGAGCCATCTCGGCGGCGGCGACCAGAATGCCGCCGTCGGAAACGTCATGGCACGCTGTAACAAGACCCTCGCTGATCAGCTTGCGAATGGTCTCGCCGTTGCGTTTCTCTGCACCCAGATCAACGGGCGGCGGCGCGCCTTCATGGATGGCAAACAGCTCCCGGATGTACAGGGATTGCCCAAGCCAGCCGCGCGTCACGCCAATCGCAATCAGCTCATCGCCCGCGACCGCGCCGCCGACCCGCGCCGCACGCGTCGCGTCGTCGATCACGCCAACGCCGCCGATTGCAGGGGTCGG
>JBGTFV010000323.1:0-8571 GCA_041747095.1 Parvularculaceae bacterium | reverse complement strand
CCCGTGTGATCTTCTGAATGAGGAGGCCGTCCGTAGCGCCGTCGCGGATGCCACGCAGGTCGTGCTCGCGGCCGGCTTTCCCTATGTCGGCAAAGTCTGGAGCGAAGCCTGGCCGCACGCGATGCGTCATGTGCTCGCCGCATGCGAAGCGGCCGGGGCGCGGCTTGTCTTCGCCGACAATCTTTACATGTACGGCCCGCAGACAGCGCCGCTCACAGAGACGATGCCGCTGACCGACAAGGGCCGCAAACCCGCCGCGCGCGCCGCGGTCACGCGCTTATGGCAGGAAGCTTCCAAAGCCGGACGGGTGCGGGTCGCCGCCCTGCGCGCGCCGGATTTCTTCGGCCCGGGCGTTGCCAACTCCCATCTTGGCGCATCGGTGTTCGCTTCTCTCGCCAAGGGCCGCGCGGCGACGCTCCTCGTCGATCCGGACATGCCCCACGACTTTGCCTACGTTCCGGATTTCGCGCGCGGGATCGCGAGCCTGCTCGCGTCCGATGGCGACGCCTTTGGCGAGGCCTGGCATTTGCCGTGCGCGCCGACGCGCACACCGCGTGAGATCATCGGTCTCGCGGCTGCCTCGTTCGGCATGACGCCGCGCATTCGTCACATATCCTTCGCGCTTCAGACCCTCCTGTCCCCGGTCGTTCCGTTCTTCCGGGAGATGGCCGAGATGCGCTTCCAGTGGGACCGGCCCTACAGCGTGGAGTCATCCAAGTTCAGCGCGCGCTTCTGGGCTGACGCTACGCCCTTCGAGGAGGGAGTCGAAGCGACGGTCAGGCCTTTCCGGCTATGATCGGCATCGAATTGCCCTGAGGCCGCCGCGGCTGCATTGAGTTTAAGAACGTACGTTCATATATAGACCGAATGGACCAGGTTTCTCCACGCGGCCGCCCCCGGGCCTTCGACGAGTCGGCCGCTATGGCGGCGATCGTCGAGACCTTCTGGGCAGAGGGTTATGAGCAGACGACCTACGAGGCTCTGTGCGAGGCCACTGGCGTCGGCCGCCAGAGCCTCGTCTACGCCTTCGGCGACAAGCGTCAGATGTTCGCGCGCGCTCTGCGCGCCTATGAGAAGGAGATTGTAGGCGGCCTGTGCACCGCGCTCGACGCTCCGCCTGGCGGGCGCTCCGGCATTGAGGCGGCCTTCGGGCTCTGGCGAGATGCCGCCGTGGAGGGCAAAGGCTGCCTCATGGTGTCAACCGCGGCAGACGCGGGTGCATCGGACCCTGTGATCGCCGCCCTCGTTCAGCGGTCCCGCGACAGGCTTGTGGCGTGTTTTGCCGCTGCCTTCGACCGCGCGAAGTTCTACGGCCAGTTGCGCGGGGGAATGGACGCACACGCCCTTGCCGCGCTGGCAGTCGCGTGCAGCGATGGCTGCCTGGTCCATGCGAGAAAGCCCGGCGGAGCGGCGTTCGCGGAGCGTGCCCTATCAGCCTTCCTGGGCGCGGTCTTCATCGATCCCACATCAGACATCGGAGAACGAGCGTGACTTTCCCCCTCCACGACGAGACGACGGCGCCCGACGCCGCGCAGGCGGCGTTGGCCGCAACGCGCAAGAATTTCAGCATGATCCCCAATCTGGAGCGGGTCATGGCCAATGCGCCGGTGCTTCTGACGGGCTACAGCACGCTGTGGGACCTGTTCGAGGAGACCTCGCTTACCCCGGTCGAGCGGCAGGTGGTCTACCTCACGGCCAATTTCGAGAACGACTGCGAATACTGCGTCCCCTGGCACAGCCTGCTGGCGCAGAAAGCGGGCATGGAGCGCGGCGACCTCGATGCGTTGCGGAACGGACGTGTGCTTCCCACGGAAAAACTCGATGCGCTTCATCGCTTCGCCAAGGCGCTTATCCAGGAGCGCGGCAACGTCGCACCTGCCCAACTGGAAGCATTTTTGGCTGCCGGCTACACCCACGCACAGGCGCTGGAGGTGGTGCTCGGGCTCGCGGTCAAGGTGATGAGCAATTACACCAATTCGATCGCGGGAACGCCTCTCGACGCCGCCGTCGAGAAGCTCCGCTGGCGCAAGCCGAAGATCGAAATGCGTGCATCGGCCGGTTAACCTTCGGCATCTTCTTTCAACTCCGGCCCAGCGCGAATTGACATTGACTATTGCGCCCGCCTAAATGCGAATGATACGCATTAACGTATTCTGCGGGAGTTATTATGATCGTGCTTCGACCGTTTTTTATGCTGGCGTTGGGAATTTTTCCGATAGGGCAGGCATTCGCCCAAGACATTCCGGCTGAATCTAGCGACGTCGAAGAACCGCCGCTGGTGATCGACGAAATCGTGGTGACAGGCTTCGGCGGAAGCTACCCCAACGGCCTCGACAAGGAAGCAACGATCGGGGTTCTCGGTGATCGCGCTTTGCTGGACACACCGATCAGTGCGAAATCATTCACCGAAACCTTCATCGCCGACCAGATCGCTTTTACCTCGGCTGAACTGAGCGTCCGCGATGCCTCTTTCGTCAGCGGCCAATCGACGAATCTAACCGGGGAAGTGCAGGGCTTCCTGCGCGGGTTTCCAACCTCGGGCGCGGACGCCAGCTTCGATGGTTCGGCGCCGATCCTCCGGCGGCGTTTTCCCCTCGAACTCATCGAGCGCGTCGATATTCTGAAGGGTCCCAATACCTTCTACTCCGGCACCCGCTTCAACGGCGGCGTTGGCGGGTCGATCAATTATGCCTCCAAAAAGCCGACGGGCGACTTCCAGCGCCTCACCGCGCTTTACGGCGGCGGCAGCCAGTTTGGCGGGCAGGCCGATGTCAGCACCCGTTTCGGGGAAAATGATGCCTTCGGTGTGCGCGCAAACTTCGCCTACCGTGACGGCGAAACCTCGGTTGAAGGCGTGAGCGAGGAGAACCGCGTCGCGCACATCGCCTTCAACTGGCGCACCGACCTGTTCAACCTTGATCTCCAATATGGCCAAGCCTTTGCCCGCATCGACGGCACGGATTTCGGCTTCAGCCTCGGCGCCGGCCTTCCGGTCCCACCGGTGCCTGATCCGGAGACTTATCGGGGCCCTGACTGGGCCAATACGGTGTTCGATTTTCAGTTCGCCCGCGCGGCGCTGACCGTCGCTCTTACTGAGAACTGGAGCGCTTTCGCCAGCTACGGAGCGAGCGCTCAGGACGAGGACTTCGTCTACAATTTCGTTCGCGTCATCAACGAGAACGGCGATGCCGTCGGTTTCCCGCTCCGCGAGTTTTCGCGCGGCGGCTGGGGCGATCTGTGGTCGGGCGATGCCGGCATCCGCGGCGAATTCACAACCGGGCCCGTCACGCACCGCGTGCTCGCCGGCTACGGTGAAAATCAGAATGTCACGCGGTTCGGCCAAGGGATCGCGGACACCGATGGCAATACGCTCAACATATTCGACCCGTCGTCCTTCGATGTCGCGCGTCCAGACTTTATGGACAGCGAGGTCTTCATCCTGCGCCGCGATCGTGGTCGCGGCGGGCTCATCACCGACGAGATCGGCTTGCTCGACGACCGCCTCCTCGTCACAATCGGGCTGCGTTGGGCCAATCTGCGTCAGGAGCGGTTCAATTTCGCTGCGCCCTCGCCCGATGGCCCCAATCTTGTCTATGACGAGAGCGACGTGTCTCCGCATTTCGGCGTGCTGTACAAAGCCACGGAGCGCATCAGCGTTTACGCAAACGCCTTGAGGTCGCTTGAGTTCGGCGCGGTCGCTCCCGCCATTGCGGTCAATGCCAACGAAGCCACGCCGCCTGGCGTGGCCCAGCAATATGAACTCGGAGCGAAAGCCGATTTTGGTCGCTATGGTGCAACGGTCGCCGCATTCGAGATCACGCGGCCCAGCGCTTTTCTTGATCCCGACACGCTTGTTTTTGGACTGTTCGGGCGTCAGCGGCACCGCGGCCTTGAGATCGATCTGTTCGGAGAAATTCGCGAAGGCCTGCGCGTTCACGCCAGCTACGCCTATCTTGATGCGGCCCTTACGAGAAGTGCAGGGGGAACCCTTGATGGGCGTCGTCCGATCGGCGTTCCAGAACATGTTCTTGCGCTCGGTCTGGATGCGAGCATCCCGCAGGTCGAAGGCCTTGGCGTCTTGTTCAACTACCGCCATGTCGGCGCACAGTTCATCGACCTTGCAAACGCGCGCTCAATCGACGCCGCCGATCTTGTCGACTTCGGCGTTCGCTATGGCTGGCAGATCGGCGAGACCACCTTCGTTGCCCGGCTGAATGCCTCGAACGTGTTCAACGAGTTCTATTTTCCTTCCGCGCGCGGCAATTTCGCGCCAGGCGCGCCGCGAACCTTCCGGGCGACGATCACCGCCAGTTTCTAACGCATGGTGCGCAAACTGCTCCTCGCCTGGCATCGCGCCTTCGGGATCGTGGCCGCGATCTGGTTGCTCCTGCTCGCGGTCTCAGGCTCAATCATCGTCTTCCAGGATGAGATTGACCGATGGCTGAACGCCGACCTTTTTGCCGCAACGGCGGGACCAGCAGCGTCCATCGACCTGCTTGTCAGCGCCGCCGAAGCAGAGAGGCCGGGCCATTTTGCCAGCTTTGTCGAGTTGCCCAACGAGCATCGGACGACCGTAGTCGTCTGGCTCGATCCGGTTGTCGGAGCGACAGATTCCACGGCCGCATGGCAGATCTACGTTGATCCGGCGACCGCTCGGGTGCTGGGCTCACGCGACTTCAATGCGATCGGCCTTGGCCGCCGGTGTCTTGCAAACTTCCTCAACCGTTTCCACCAGTCCCTGCACCTTGGACCGGTTATGGCGTGGTTTCTCGGCCTCGTGTCATTTGCCTGGCTGCTCGATCACCTCTTGTCGGTCGGTCTGGCATTCCCGAAGCTCAGAGGCTGGGCAGCGAGTTTCGGGGTCCGCCGCCGTGCGCGCGGCTATAAGCGGCTGTTCGACGTTCATCGTGCCCTCGCGCTTTGGTTCCTCCCGATCACCTTCGTCCTTGCCTTCTCTGGCGTCTATTTCAACTGGAGGACAGAGTTCGTGACGGTCGTCGGCGCGCTTGCGCCGCTTACCGCACGAGCCGACCTGAACCGGCCCGCGCGCCAGGAGCCGCTTTACAATCCGCCCTTGAGCTTCGCTGACGTGCACAGATCGCTCAAAAGCCATGCCGTCGACGCCATCGCCTACAATCCGTACAAAGCTCTTTACTGGGCGCGCCTTTTCGATGACCGCGACCTGATCGATGAGGGGCACCGCTGGGTCTTTATCGACGCCCGGTCCGGCGCGGTCGTCTCTGACCGACATTCCTCCAGCGGCTCTGCGGGCGATATGCTCGTGGCGTTGCAGTACCCGGTCCACAGCGGCAAGATCCTTGGCTGGCCCGGAAGGCTCGCTGTCTTCTTTGCGGGATTAGCCGTGTGCGTTCTGGTCGTTTCCGGTCTGATGCAGACATGGATAAAGCTGAAAACGCGCCAGCGTCGACCCGATCGCCAAGCACAACGGCGTTGATGTTCGCGACAACCTGCCGGCGGATTCAAGAACGCGCGTCGAGTGCACAGCTCTCAAGGAGCGTGCCCAGTCATCGCATCGCGTAGAGATTGTTCTCGACCCAGCGATCGAGCTCACACACCGCGCCGCGCAGCGACTGGCCAAGCGGCGTCAAGCTGTACTCGACATGCGGCGGAACCGTCTCCAGCTGTCTCCGCGAGACGAGGCCCAGATCCTCTAGTTCCCGCAGCGTGGCGGTCAGCATCTTCTGCGAGATGCCTTCGATCCGGCGCATCAGCGCGCCGTTGCGCACGGGACCATCCTCCAGCGCATCGATGACGAGCAGCGACCATTTGTTGGCGATCTTGGCGAGCACGGCGCGTGACGGGCAGGCCTCGGCGAAGACATCGGGCTTCATCTGGTTCATGACGGTGGCTTTCTGATAAGCACCAAATGGTGCGTACTTTACCATCAGTTCCTTAATGCGCAAGTGTCTCCTCACCCCGGCCTTGAGCCGGATTGCCAGAGGAGACTTCCATGCGAACCATCATCGCCGCCCTGTGCGCAGCCGCAGGCCTTTCCACCGCCGCCCATGCCGAGAACTGCCAGTCGATGGGCGGCACCGCGATCTTCGAAGGCGTTCCCGATACCGGCGGCTTCATGGTCGCGATGACCGGAGACTTCGAGGGCGGGGCCTTCGCCCGTGTCGCGGGCGATCCACGCGATCTCGGCGACGGCAAGACCGGCTACGACCTCCAGCATTTCTTCGCCCGCGCGGACGGCGCGACGATCTCGACCCGCGACGAGAGCGTGTGGATCGCCGTGCCCGGCGAGGACCGGGTGCTTGCCGCCACAACCTACCGCGTCGTGCGGGCGACCGGACCGCTCGAAGGCGCCACCGGCGAGTTCCGCTCATGGGGCTCGATCGACGCAGGGACCGGCGAAGGCGTCCTGCGCTTCTCGGGTCAAATCTGCCGCCCGTAATCCCGTCGATCCGCTTTCAGGAGTATTCATCATGACCCGCAGCTTCACCATGGGCGGAACCGCCACGTTCGACTTTTTCGAGCCGCTCGCCGGCTATGTCGTCGCCATGACCGGCGACTTCGACGGCGGGGTGTTCGCCCGGCAGATCGGCGAGGCGCGCGAGGAGGACGGCGCGACCCATCTCGATCTCGAGCACTTCTTCATGCGCCGCGACGGCTCGACCATCCAGACCCGGGACAAGAGCATCCTTTCCGCGGTTCCCGGACAGACACGGCTCCTTGCGGCCACGACCTACACCGTCGTCAAGGCCACAGGCGCGTTCGAGGGCATGTCGGGCAGCTTCAAGTCCTGGGGCGCGATCGACCCTCATACTGGGCAGGGCGTCCTGCGCTTCTGGGGCGAGATCGGCGAGACGGCGCGCTGAACGATGGCGGTCATCCTCCACATCGATGCGAGCGCGCGGACCGCGCGCTCGCTTTCCCGCGACCTCAGCGCGTCGCTCGTCGCGCTGCTTCGCGAGCGGATCGACGAAGCCGTCGTTCTCCCCCGCGATTTCGCCAGCGATCCGCCGCCCTTTGTAACCGAGGCGTGGATCAAGGCGGCTTTCACCAAAGCCGAGGGGCGCACAACTGAGGACCGCGCGGCGCTGGCCTGGTCAGATACAGCCATCGCCGAGCTTGAGCGCGCCGACATCATCGTGCTCGGCACGCCGATGTACAATTATGGTCTGCCCGCCGCCCTCAAGGCGTGGATCGATCAGGTGGTGCGCGTAGATCGCACCTTCAGCTTCGATCTTGCGCGCGGCGACTGGCCGCTCGCGCCAATCCTCGGCGGCAAGGCGCTCGCTCTGCTGACCGCGTCGGGTGAGTTCGGCTTCGCGCCCGGCGGCATCAGAGAGACTTGGAATCATCTCGACACCCACCTGCGGGCGCTCTCTTCCTATCTCGGCGTCGCACACTTCCATCATATCGGGATCGAGTATCAGGAGTTCAGCGATGCGCGGCATGCCTGCTCTGTCGCGGAAGCCAAGGCGGCATTGCCGGTGCTGGCCGACCGCCTCGTTTCCGGGCTGGAAACCTTGACTTAGCAGCGGCGCGAACTCTCCGTGCTGAAATCCCTTGCGCTTGTGGATCCTTTTATATAGACGACTGGTCTAATATAAAAGGATCCAGTCATGCGTCGCCGTATCATTTTCTCCGCCGCTGCCGTCGCCGGCCTACTGGTCGTCGGACTGGCGATCCTCGTCTTTTCGAACTTGGCAGAAGCCCGGCGCGCCGAGGCCGCTGTCCCGCCCATGGGAGAGTTCGTCACCATCGACGGGGCGCGCATTCATTATGTCGACCTTGGCGAAGGGCCGCCGGTGGTGATGCTCCACGGCCTTGCCGGCAATGTGCGCAATTACACGCAGACGGTGGCGAATGAGCTCGCCCGCACCCACCGCGTTATCCTCATCGACCGGCCGGGATCGGGGTATAGCGGACGCCCAGACGGCACGACCGCATCGATCGAGTCTCAGGCAGATGTCGTCCATCGCGTCATCGAGGAACTCGGCCTGCAGCGCCCGATCATCGTCGGCCATTCGCTCGGCGGCGCGGTCGCGCTCGCCTATGCGGCCCAATACCCTGAAGACCTTGCGCAACTCGTCCTTCTTGCGCCAGCGGCCACGCCCTTCGAGCCGGGACCACCTGTTGATCGGTTCAAGGTCGATTCTGCCTTCATGCGCACAGCGCTCGCCTATACCGTCGCTATTCCGGCATCAAAACGTTCCGGGCCAGAGACCTTGCGCATCATCTTCTCGCCTCAGTCGTCGCCGGCAGATTTCGGCGCCGAAGGCGGTGCGCTCCTGTCGCGCAGGCCAGACCAGATCATCGCCAATTTCGAGGACCTGTCCGCCCTCAACGACGGGCTATCGGCGCTGACCGCTGAGCTGCCGACGATCCGCACGCCGACGACTGTGCTTTTCGGACTCGACGACGCAATCCTCGATCCGCAGACGCATCTTGAAGCGTTGAGGCGGCTTCCGGCTGCAACAATCGAGGAATTGCCGGGCGCCGGTCACATGCTGATGTATGCTGACCCCGAGGCCGTCGTCGCGGCGGTTCGCAGGGCTACCTCACCGGAGACCTCAGAGCCATGACTGCAGCACCGGAGCG
>JBGTFV010000322.1:0-3574 GCA_041747095.1 Parvularculaceae bacterium | reverse complement strand
GACGCCTCCGTCGCGATGCTGATCATTTCGCTTTGCGGCTCCACCACGCCAACGCCGCCGACGCGACTGGTAAAAGGCGCCGAGGGCGGCATGACCAGCGGTTCCGCGCGGCCCTGCGGAGGCCGAAGGGTTGACGTGACGGCGAAGATCAACAGGCCGCCGGCTGCGGCGGGCAGGAGATACTTCGAAAACGGATTAGTTGACATGGAGGTTCTCCGGAGAGGCGTTGGCGTGCGTGTTGGCGGCGGCGGTGTCGCTGATGTCGGTGTCGCTGACGATGCGGCCGTCTTCCATGGCGACGATGCGGTCCGCGTAGTGGAAAATCCGATTGTCGTGCGTGACGACGAGCACGGCGCGATCGGTCGCGGCGCTCGCCTCTTTCAGTATATCCATGACCTGCCGGCCGGTTTCCGCATCGAGCGCAGCGGTCGGCTCATCGCAGACGACGAGCGCGGGGGAATGAATGATCGCGCGAGCAATCGCCACGCGTTGCTGCTGACCGCCCGAGAGCTGGCGCGGCATCTTGTCCGCATGCGGACCCATACCGAGCGTCTCCAGCACGCGGCGGGCGCGGGCGGCCGCGTCCTTCAGGTTCATGCCGCCGGTGACGAGCGGCACCGCCGCGTTTTCCGCGGCCGTCAAGGCGGGGAGAAGATTATACTGCTGGAAAATGAAGCCGATCCGGTTGCGGCGAAAGCGAACTTTCTCACTGTCGCGCATGGCGGTGATGCGCCCGCCCATGACGTCGACGTCGCCGCGCGTTGGGCGCAGCGTACCGGACATGATCGACAGGAGCGTCGTCTTGCCCGATCCCGACGGACCGATCAGCATCGTCAGCTTGCCCATTTCGATGGAAAGATCGACGCCGTGCAAAACTTTTGTTCGAGCCGCGCCTGTTCCGAATTCCATCTCGATGTTGCGGGCGGCGAGCGCGGCCTGGGTAGGTTGCAGCATTTGCCTAACCCCGGAAAACGATGGCGGGATCGACGCGGAAGACTTTCATCAGGCTGCCAAGCGAAGCGATGATGATAATCGCCGCAACAACGCCGCCGACGCCGGCGAGAACCTCCGTCCTCAGATAGAATCCCTCAAGCGCGGGCACATCTTTCGTCAGTCTGAAAAAGGCGGCGCATAACCCGATCCCGAGGCCGTATCCGATTGCGCCAACCACGGCCGCCTGCAACAGCACCATGCCGGCGATCTGCTGGTTCGTCGCGCCGATCGCCTTTAGCGCGCCAAATTGTTTCAGGTTCTCAATGACGAAAAGGAAGAAAGTCTGGGCGGTGATGGCGACGCCGACGATGACGGCGAGCGCGATCGTTATGCCGAAATTGACCGGTATCCCCGTGCGCGTCAGGTAATATCGTACGCTGCGCCAGGCGAATTCGATCTGGGTGAGCGATTGCAAGCCGGTCGCCGCTTCGATCTCGCGGGCCAGCGTTTTCGGATCGACGCCCGGTTCGGCGCGGACGAGCACGAAGCTCATCTTGTTGCGCGTCGGGGGTGTGATGCGCGCGGCCAAAGAATAGCGCATGTAAGCGATCGGGAAGGTGATGAACGGCGCGGAGGCGTCGGCGACGCCGCGCACGATAACGCGATAGTCATTGATCTCGGCTTCCTTGCCCATGTTCGAAACGGCTTCCGACCCGGGCCAAACAAAGGCCGCGCCTTGCGCGTCGAACACGATGGCGTCGGGCTCGCGCAGCGCCGAGACATCGCCCGCGTACCATGTGCGCGGCGCGCCAATGAGGGTTTCATCGTCGACGCCGACGAGACTGATCTGGTTGAGGAGCCCATCTGGCGTGCGCAGGATCGCAAGGCCCTTGTAGAGCGGAACGGCCCATTCAACGCCGGAGACGCTGCGCACGCGGCCGAGCGCTTCGTCGGGCAGGGCTTCGACCTCATCGACGTAGTTCACGCGCGGGTCCATGACCCAGATGTCCGCCTCGCGCACGTCGAGCACCTGGCTGGCGGTGCGGGCCATCAGCGAAATGAAGATCGATACTTGCTGCCCCATGAGCAGCGTCGCGAACGCTATGCCGAAAATGAGGGCGTAATATTTGGCGCCGTCGCCAGTCAGCATTTTTAAGGCAATGGCCCACATGATGCGCGCATTCCGGTGGTTTGCGGCCGCCGCTTGATAACGTCGGCCCGACGTGATATTTATAATACTGAACCGTTCGGTATGTCAACATGGGGCGGGGTGAGTTTTCGGCGCCGCACCGGCCGTTGAGATTTGCGAATGTGCTCTGACGGAAACGCGCATCTGCGCCAGAAGGTTGAAAATCCAGGCGTTTTGCTATAATGATTTTTTATACGATCAGGTCTGAAAATCAGGATTAGTTTCGGTGCGGCCAGATGCCGGGTCCGCATCAAGCGGAGTGGGAAATCGACCGCGTCGTTCATATTTCGGTATGATGACAATGCAGAATCGCTAAACACGTGGATATGCTCGCTAAACCCAAATCATCGACGGATGAACCGGTGAACGGCGCGCCCGCCGCTCGTCGGCCGGGGCGGCCGCGCAGCGCGGAAAAAGAGTCCGCTATCGTCGGGGCCGCTCAGCATCTCTTCATGGAGCGTGGGTTTGAAGGCGCGAGCGTTGACGCCATCGCCGACGCTGCGGGCGTTTCAAAGGCGACCGTCTATGCCCGGTTCGGCGACAAGGAGGCGCTGCTCGCCGCCGCGATCCAGACGAAATGCGCAAGCTTTCTAGACGAAGCGTTGAACGTCGAGAACACGCCGGGCGGCAGCTTCCGCGAGCGTCTCGTCATTATGGGGCAGCGATTTCTCGCGCTTGTCACCGATAGCGACGCCGTCGCCATGCACCGACTGATGATGAACGAGATGGAGCGCAACACGCACTTGCCTCAGCTGTTCTTCGACACCGCGATTGTTCCGACGCTCACCCGTTTTGCAAAACTCATCGAGGATGAAGCGCGCGAGGGGACGATCGCAGCAGACGATCCGGTAGAGGCCGCCTGGCAATTCCTTGGCATGGTGAAGGGCGAGGACCATATGCGCGCCATGTTCGGCTTGCCCGCCCGCGACGCCGAGGCGATCCGTCGTCATGTTACGGCATGCGTCGACGTTTTCCTCACCGCGCACAAACCGGCGGCGTTGCTGACATAGCGACTGCTGATCCGACCGAAACCGCTGCGCCGTAAACTTGGCACATGATTAGCGGGCCTTCTTTCATGCGCGATCTTTTCGGCCAGACATCCCCATCGGTCGATGCGCCGTCGGCCGGCGCATTAACGCGCATCGATTGGACGCCAACGCGCGCTGCCGGTTTGGCGCGCCTTGAAGCATTCGCGCCGAAGGCCGGTCGCGCCTATGCGGCGGGGCGCAACGTTGATCGCGGCCCGGATGATCGCTCGAACGTGTCGTGCCTGTCGCCCTGGCTGCGGCGGCGCATGGTCACCGAGGAAGAGGCGCTCGTCGCGACGCTGGCGCTGCACGATGCAGCATCCGCAGAGAAATTCATTCAGGAAGTCTACTGGCGCGCCTATTGGAAGGGTTGGCTCGAAATGCGGCCCGCCGTCTATCGGAACTGGCTCGCCGCGCGCGACGC
>JBGTFV010000321.1:0-5185 GCA_041747095.1 Parvularculaceae bacterium | reverse complement strand
GAGGCGAACGTGGCGCTTGAGCGCGCTGGCGCAGCCCTTGATCGCGTCGCTATGGCGCTCGACGAGCGGCCGCGCCAATAGCCGCGGCGGCGATAGCCTTAGCCTTCAGTCCGCACCCGACCGTTCTGCTGCGTGACCGCTCCCCGCTTGTTCCATTAAAACACAGACGTTCTGAAGTCAGATTAAACCGCTTCGCGGTTGGCGATCGTCGTCGCGGTAGCTGCGTCAACCGTTGCCGGGTTGGCTGTGGTTAAATGCGCCGGAGGCGGCGTGGCTGAAACATCCTCTCTTTTAAGGGTGCGCTCCGCGTCGCCTGCGCTGCGGTTCGCCCCCGCGAGCATGAGTAGCGCTCCCAACGTCATAACGGCGGCGAGCAGAAAAGGCGCGCCGGGAAAATAAACCGGCGCGCCGCGCGGAAACAGTTCGATCCCCGCGAATGAAATTGCGCTCTCCGGCGATGCGAACGCAGCGAACGTCTGTGTCATGATGATCGGCCCGAGCATCATCGATAGCCCCGCAATGCTGGCGATCGCTCCTTGCAGCTCGCCTTGAGCGTTGGCCGGGGTCTCCCGCGACATCACGGCTTGAAGCGCCGGAAGCGTCAGTCCGGCGAAGGCGCCGAACGGAATAATCCAGTAGACCGCTGCCGGATTGGAAATAAAGCCATAGATCGAATAGGCGGCGATTGCGACCGCCATGCCGAAGAAAGCCGCCCGGCGTTCGCCAAGGCGCGGAATGATGATGCGCGATAGACCGCCCTGTACGATCGCGGCGGCAAGTCCGACAGCCATCAGCGAGAAACCGATTTCGGTTGGCGTCCACGCGAAGCGCTCTTCTGCGAAGTACGACCAGACCGACGGCAGCACCCAGTGCGCCGTCTGGTAGAGCAGCAGGGCGCCTGCAAGCGGCAGGATTACCGGAAATTGCCGGAAGTGCAGGAACGCGCCGAGCGCATTCGCGCGTCGCCATTCGAACCCCCGCCGGTTTTCCTTCGCCAGCGTTTCCGGAAGAAAGAAGAAACCAAAAATGAGGTTCACGGCGCCCATGGCCGCGACGGCGAAGAACGGCGCGCGCGGGCCGAAGGCGTCCGCGAGGATGCCGCCTAGTCCCGGCCCGATGATGAAGCCCAGCCCGAAGGAGGCGCCAATCAGGCCGAAATTTGCCGCCCGTCGATCCGGCGGCGAAATGTCTGCAATATAGGCGTTCGCCGTTGCAATCGTCGCTGCAAACGCGCCGGCAAGAAGGCGCGCTGCGACGAGGAGGCCAATGGTTGGCGCGAGCGCTGCGAGCAGAAAGTCAGCCGAATAGGCCGCCAGAGATCCGAGCAGCACCGGACGGCGTCCGAAGCGGTCTGACAGCGCGCCCATGACGGGCGACATGAAAAACTGCATCAATGCATAAACGAGCGAAAGAACGCCCCCCCAGCGGGCCGCGTGCGCGAGGTCTTCTCCCGTCACTTCCATCAACAATTGAGGCATGACGGGCTGGATGACGCCAAAGCCAATCATGTTGATCAGTACCGTGATGAAAACGATGATCAAGACGCCAGCGTGCGAAGGGCGGTCCATGGTCCTCAGATGTCCTTGTAGTCGCCTGCCGCGCGCGGTGGCTCGATCGGGGTGATCTTGATCGCGGTAATCTGGTTGCGGCGCCGGCGAAGGATGCGGAAGCGGAAGCCATGGAAGGAGAAGATCTGGCCCACATCGGGGATCGACTGCGCCTCATGGATGATGAGGCCCGCAATCGTCACGGCCTCCTCGTCGGGCAGGCGCCAGTCGAGCGCGCGGTTGAGGTCGCGAATGGTGACGTCGCCGTCTACATTGATCGACCCGTCCGGCAGGTGCTGAACCCCGCGAACGGGACTGTCATGTTCATCCTCGATTTCACCGACGATTTCTTCAAGAATGTCCTCAAGCGTCACGAGGCCCATTATCGAACCGTATTCATCGACGACTAAGGCAAAGTGTTCCTTCTTCAGCTTGAAGGCGTCGAGTTGCTCCTGAAGCGTGGTCGTTTCCGGTACGAAATAGGGGGACCGAGCAATCGAGGCGAGATCGATCTTGTCGATATCGCTTTCCGCATCCCAAAGAGCGCGCAAGAGATCCTTTGCGTGCAGGACGCCGACAATGTTGTCGCTCGTACCTTTAAAAAGCGGCAAGCGCGTGTGCGGAGACCGAACAGCAAGGGGGATCAGTTCCTCCGCGGGGCGGTCGAGGTCAAGCATCTGGATCGACTTGCGATGCAGCATGATTTCTTCAAGGCGGATTTCATCGAGGTCGAGCGCCCCGCGAAAAATATCTCGGACTTCCTTTTCCAGTCCGCCCTCGACGTGGTGAAGGTCGACGACGCCGCGCAATTCGTCCGTAGGGGAAAGAAGTCCTGAAACGTTACGCACATCGAGGCCAATGGCTTGTAGCGCCATCCGGACAAAGCCTCCGACGACCATCGTCACTGGCGCGAAAACAATAACGATCCAGCGCATCAATGGCGCCACGAACATGGCCGTCGCGTCGGGACGGGAAATCGCCACAGTCTTGGGCGCGACTTCGCCGAAAATGAGCACGAGCAGGGTCATTGTGAGCGTCGCCAAGGCGACGCCGCTTTCGCCAAACAGACCGATGAAAAGCGAAGTCGCCAGCGCAGAGGCGAGGATATTGACGACGTTATTGCCGAGAAGAATAGCGCCGATCAAACGTTCGCGATCCCTGATGAGGTCGTTGACGCGCATGGCGCGCCGGTTCCCGTCGCCCTCCAGTTTGTGCATGCGGGCGCGCGACGTTGCGGTAAGCGCCGTTTCCGAGCCAGAAAAGAAGGCCGAGAAGACGATCAGTCCCGCGACGCAGGCCATCGTTGCGATCTCGCTCACAGACAATTCCACGGTGATCTCCAGTCAGGGCAGGGCTTGAATGACATGCAAATGCGCCAAAGCGCTCAAGAGTGATTTATGCGGCGCCACAGGCTTTCAGGAAACGGATCAACTCATCTCGAGCCGCCGTCTGGTCGATAAACGCACCGCCAACCGCGCGCGCGAGGATGAGCGTAAGTTTTCCGGTGACGACCTTCTTATCTTGAAGCATTGCCGAGAACAGCATTTCCGCCGTCGCAGCATCGGGTCCAGTTCGCTTGATTCCCGGCGTTGCGGCGTATCCATCGGGCAGGCCAAGTCGGCGCAACAGCGCCTTCAGGCGGTTTGCCTCTTCAAGAGCGCAAAATCCCCGCGACACTGAGTAATCAAACGCCATCGCCATGCCGGCTGCGACCGCTTCGCCATGCAGCAACGCCCCGTCATAGCCAGCGGCAGCCTCCAGGGCGTGACCAAATGTATGTCCGAGGTTCAAGAGCGCCCGGCGACCCGCTTCGAATTCGTCTTCCGCTACGATGGCGGCCTTTTTGGCGCAGCATCTGGCTACCGCTTCTGCGCGGGCGCGCACATCGCCCGACAGCAATGCCTCAGCGTGACCTTCCAGCCAATCGAACATCGGCGCATCGTCGATAGCTGCGTATTTGACGACTTCAGCCAGCCCTGCGCGCACCTCTCGATCCGGCAGCGAACTCAATGTACCAATGTCGGCGATGACGATAGCGGGCTGGTGGAACAACCCCACCAGATTCTTCCCTTGTGCGACGTTGATGCCCGTCTTGCCGCCTACGGAGCTATCGACTTGTGCAAGCAACGTCGTGGGAATCTGGGCGAAGCGGACGCCACGCCGCAGGATGCCGGCGGCAAAGCCTACGGCATCTCCGATGACGCCGCCGCCGAAAGCGACGACCAAATCGTTTCGTTCGACCTTCAGATCCAAAAGGGATCCGACGATCTGCTCCAGACCGGCGAAAGATTTCGTGCGCTCCCCTCCGGACAGGATGATCCAGTCATGGTGAACGCCTGAGGCCGCGAGGCCGCGTTCAAACCGGCTCCGGTGGGCCTCTGCCGCGTTCGCATCGGCGACGATGGCGACGCGCGGCCTATTCAGATGAGGCGTCAGCAAGTCGCCGGCGCGCTCGAGCAGCGCCTCTCCGATGTGGATATCGTAGGCGCGGTCGCGCAGGCCGACGCGGATAATCTTTTCGGGCTGAGACGCGACCATTCAGACCATCGCCTTTTGGTCGACGTGCAAGACGATGGCGGCGAAAATCGCGTCAACCGTGCGGGCGTGCGGTCCGGGGGCGCTTTCGATGTGAATATCGGCCTGTTCGTAATAGGGCGCTCTGGCCGCCAGCAGCCTCGCTATGATCTCTTTCGGATCCCCTGCCTTGAGGAGGGGGCGATTTCCGCGGCGGACCGCCCGGCGCACGATTACGTCGATATCGGCCTTAATCCAGACAGTCAGGGCGCGTTCCGCCAGCACGCGGCGCGTTCCCGCATGGGTCAGGGCGCCGCCGCCCGTCGCCAGTACAACGGGCGGTCCTGAAATGAGGCGTTCGATGACCTGCGCTTCACCACGTCGAAAACTTTCCTCGCCATGACGTTCAAAGAGTTCCGCGACGGTCATGCCGGCAGCTTTCTCGATTTCGTGATCTGCGTCCCGGAAAGGCAGGCCCAGTCGCGGCGCTAGCCGGCGGCCGACGGTCGTCTTGCCTACGCCCATCATCCCGACGAGGGCGATCGGCTGATCAGGAGGTTTTTGAAGCCGGGTAGGGAGGGTTTCGGGCATGGCTTGAGATTTAGTGATCCGGGAGGTGGGACGCCAGAGCGGCGAACGTGCCGATTCTAATGGACGGCGCGCCCTGGGCCTATAGCGCCCGGCCCGCTCATCACGAACAAGCGCTGCAAATGCCGCTCTGCGGCTTGTCGCTGCCTGCGAAAAGGGCGAAGAAAAGGCCTACAGCGATGGCGGCGACGCCCGCTGTCGCGTTTCGGGAGGATCGGAATCTTGCGTTTCGTGATCATGGTCATTCTCGCCGTTGTGGCAATTATCGTCGGCCTGACGATCTACGGGTATACTCTCGGCCCCGACATCCGGACTATCGAACAGGAGGTCGTTGGCTTTGAAGAAAGTTAATCGTTTAGTTCAGGCAGCGCGCCTGTTTCCTGCGGCGGCGCTGGTGTTGACCATGATTTCCGGGGCGGGCGCGCAGGTATCGCTGCCCGCGCCGGTGGAACAGGGCGCACTCGCAACCGATGCGTTTTCAGCCGGCGCGCCATCCAAGGTCATTGGCGCCCTGCCGAGCGATCTCTGGCGCGGCG
>JBGTFV010000320.1:0-2217 GCA_041747095.1 Parvularculaceae bacterium | reverse complement strand
TGCTGCGGCACCACGCCCGCGCATATCGAGGCGTTTGCGCGCGCCGTCCGCGGCGCGGAGCCGCGTCGACGGCCGAGCCTTCAGCCCGCTATGCGTTTATCGGGCCTTGAGCCTTTTACTGTCTCGCGCTGACGCGTCTTGCGGCAGGCGCTGAAAATGGCGAATTTCCTATGACTGACGATATCGGCCCGCAAATTGAGTGGCTGGCAAGGCTTATAGCGCACGATACTGTGTCGTCGAAATCAAACCTTGCGCTGATCGATGATGTCGAGGCCTATCTTAAATCTTTCGGGGCGGCCACGCGGCGGATCTATAACGACGCCGGCGACAAGGCCAATCTCTACGCCGTCATCGGCCCGGCGACGGCGGGGGGCGTCGTGCTTTCGGGGCATACGGACGTTGTGCCGGTGGACGGTCAGGACTGGGCGACAGACCCCTTCCGGCTGACCGAGCGCGACGGGTTGCTCTATGGACGCGGGACTTGCGACATGAAGGCGTTCAGCGCCGTCGCCCTGTCGCTCGTGCCGGAGATGGCTGCGGCGAAGCTCCGCCGTCCGATTATCCTTGCGCTCTCTTATGATGAAGAGATTGGCCTTCTCGGCGCGCCGCGCATGATCGAGGCGATTGCGCGCGAGGCGCCGACGCCCGAGGCCGTTATTGTTGGCGAACCGACGATGATGAAGGTCGTTGATGGCCACAAAGGCATCGCCTCGTTTCGCACCACGGTTACGGGGCATACGACCCATTCCAGCCAGACTGATCGGGGCGTATCGGCCGTCGAGGCGGCGGCGCGCCTTATCGTCCGTATCTCTGACATGCGCGCCGAACGCGCCGCCGCCGCCGACCGGACAAGCCCGTTCGATCCGCCATATTCGACCATGACCGTGAACGTCGCGCATGGCGGGTCTCAGCTTAACATCATGGCGGGCGAATGCCGTTTCGACTGGGATTGCCGCGTCATTCCGGGCGAGAAGGCAGGCGACGTTCGCGCCGCGTTCGACGCCTTCGCAGCAACTGTCGAGCGAGAGATGCAGGCGAAGTCCCCCGACTGCCGCATCCGCACGGAACAGCTCTCCAGCGCTCCGGCGCTGGCGCCTAGCGAGAAAAACCCGGCTGCTGACCTCGCCAAAGCGCTGACTGGCCAGAACGCCACCCATACGGTCGCTTACGCCGCCGAGGCCGGGCAGTTTCAGGAAGGGGGCTTTTCGACCGTCATTTGCGGACCCGGCTCGATCGATCAGGCCCATCAGGCGAATGAATTTATCAGCCGTGCGCAGGTCGCAGAAAGCGCGCGTTTCATGCGGAAATTGATCGCACGGCTCGCCGCCTGAACGAGGCTCCGGGCCGCAATCCCCTGTTTTACGCCGAATTTACGTTAGGCTGACAGTGTCAACCCGGTGTTGAGTTCGGCGTCACGGGGTTGGCTGCGTGAAAAGTATAGAATATTGCCGCGCATGCGGGTCGGCGGCTTTGACGCCGGCTTTCTCGCTTGCCTCCGCTGACGCCGCGCCGGCGCGTCGTTCGCTCTTGTCGCGCGGTGGGCGGCGACCGATCGATTATGTCTATTGCGATATCGCGCTCGATCCGTCCGCATGCGGTCTTTTACAGAACGCGCACTCCGACTGCCAGCCGATTGCATCTGAATTCGATGCATTCCGCTCGACCCGTCTGACGCGAAACGCGCTGCGGTCAGCAGCGACGGAAGCGCTTGAACTCATTTCCGGTCGCGATTGCGCCGCCCTCGATATCGGGTGCGGCGACGGCGCGTTATTGTCTTTCTATCCGCGCTGGGTCGACCGCTTCGGCATTGACCCGCGCGGAAGGTCAGCGACCATCGGTTCATGGGCGAAGTCGTTCACAGCCGAGTTCCCGTCTGCCGAACTTGATCTCGCCTTTGCCGGCCGCAAGTTCGACATCGTCACGGCGATTTCGGTGCTTGAAGAAATTGCCGAGCCGCGCGCTTTTCTCAGCCGCATCGCAGGGCTTCTGGCGCCGGACGGCGTGCTCGTTCTGGAGACGGCTTACGCGCCGGCGACGCTGACGCGCACGGGCGTCGACGCCGTGTGCGGACCGGGCGTTGCGCTTTATTCGCTTGGCGCGCTTGAGCGGCTGATGCGCGAATGCGGCTTCAAGATTTTCCGCGGCGGCCTAACTGACAAGTCAGGCGGCTCGCTGCGCGTGTTTGCAGCCCATGTCGGCGTCGACGATTATGATTTC
>JBGTFV010000319.1:0-1621 GCA_041747095.1 Parvularculaceae bacterium | reverse complement strand
GGCGGGGCCCTTCGTGATGGCGTCTGATCGCCTCTGCGGTCGGTCGGTCATGGCTAAATCCGGGGTCTCTCTGATCGAAGGCTCGCTGGTAAGGGTCGAAAGGCGCGAAAAAGGCACGAAAAAACCCGCTTCCGGTTCCGGGAGCGGGTCTGGCAGTTTCTGGCTTTGCTTGAGGCTTCCCTAGCGACCAGACTCCCTCTCCGCTCCCCCGCAGGGGATCATAAGGACGACGCTTAGAAGGAGAACCGAACGGCCCACGCCGATGACTGCGCCGCTAGGCGCGCCCTCAACGTTCCCGTTACAGATCATGGACCCCACAGATCGCATGAAGTTTCTCTTTCTTGTCATCGCCACGCGCGCCTTCGTTCTGAAAACGCGCGCCTGAAACAGTTTCGGGCGCATTTGATCGCGCCCGCTACGCCAAGTTGATACGGCTGAAGCCAGATCGAAATCAAGCAAATTCGACTAAGCCGGGTGAAAAAACAGCGAGAAATCGTCTCCGAACGCGAATCGAGAGCATATTCGTTCACAAATGCTTCACATGGCTAAAGCTCGCGCCGCCTTACGGGCGAATCTGACCCGTTCCGCGCACGACGTTCTTATAGGTCGTCAGTTCATCGACGCCGACGGGTCCGCGCGCATGCAGCTTACCGGTCGCAATGCCGATTTCGCCGCCGAGGCCAAACTCTCCTCCGTCGGCGAATTGCGTCGAGGCGTTGTGCAAGACGATGGCGCTGTCAACGGCGGCGAGGAATTCTTCCGCGGCCGTCGCATTCTCCGTGACGATCGCCTCTGTGTGCCCCGAGCCCCAGCGCGCGATATGATTGACCGCGCCAGCGACGCCGTCGACGACTGCGACCGACAGGATGGCGTCAAGATATTCCGTTCGCCAATCTTCGTCTGTTGCAGGCGTAACGTTCGGGTCCATTGCGGCAATCTCTGGATCGCCTCGTAACGCGCAGCCCTCGGCGCGCAAGGCGTCAGCGATCGGCGGCCAGAACCGCGCGTAGGCTTGCCGGTCAAGCAAAAGGGTTTCAGCAGCGCCGCATACGCCGGTCCGCCGCATTTTCGAATTGACGACAATGGCGACCGCTTTCGCGAGGTCCGCGTCGGCGTCGACATAGACATGGCAGAGCCCTTCGAGATGGGCGAGCACCGGCGCGCGCGCATCAGCCGCAACGCGCACAACGAGCGACTTGCCGCCACGCGGAACAATAAGATCCACCGCGCCGCCAAGCCCGCCAAGGATTTCGCCCACCGCCGCCCGGTCAGCTTCCGACACGAATTGGGCGGCGTCCGCCGGCAGGCCGGCGTCCGTCAATCCGTACACGAAGCACTCATGCAGCGCTGCAGACGTCGCAATGCATTCCGAACCGCCGCGCAGAATAACGGCGTTTCCCGACTTCACACAGATAGCGGCGGCGTCGACGGTCACGTTCGGCCGGCTTTCATAGATCACGGCTATGACGCCGATGGGCGTGCGCACCCGCTCGATTTCGAGCCCGTTCGGGCGGACCCAGCGGGCGATCGACTTGCCGACCGGATCGTCGCGGTTGGCGATGTCCCTGATCGCTGAAACCGCGCCGGCTAGGCGTTCAGGCGTCAGCGTCATGCGGTCGAT
>JBGTFV010000318.1:0-2055 GCA_041747095.1 Parvularculaceae bacterium | reverse complement strand
AAAGTCGACCGGCCGACGGCTGATCCCGACGAGGCGCTGAACCTTGCCTTTGATCTCTTCGCTGCGCTCGGCGCGAATGACGAACAACTCGACTTTCCAGCCCTCTACGCTTCGGGCCGCGACGGCTGGGCTAGCCGGACGATCGACGGCCCGCGGGAAAACCTCGACCCCCTGTTCGAGACGATCATTGCGCACATCCCGCCGCCGCCGGTTGCGGACGACGCGGTGACCCAGCCTTTCCGCATGCTGGCGACGACGCTGGAGGCCGATCCCTATCTAGGCCGGATCCTGACAGGACGCATTGTTGCGGGCGTTGCGCGCCCCGGGGTCACCATGAAAGCCCTGACGCGCGATGGCGCGGAAATCGAGCGCGTGCGCATCAGTAAGGTGCTGGCGTTCCGTGGCCTGAAGCGCACGCCGGTAGACGAGGCGATCGCCGGCGACATCGTCGCCATTGCCGGGTTCAGCCAGGCTTCCGTCGCCGATACGCTCTGCGATCTGACGGTTACCGAGGCTTTGCCCGCCCAGCCGATCGATCCGCCGACGCTCTCCATTACAATTGCCGCCAATGACAGCCCGCTCGCCGGCCGCGAGGGCGACAAGGTGCAGAGCCGCGTCATTCGCGAGCGTCTATTCCGTCAGGCGCAGGGCGATGTCGCCATCCGCGTGACGGACTCCCCGCAAGGAGATTCCTTCGAGGTGGCGGGCCGGGGCGAGTTGCAACTCGGCGTCCTGATCGAGAACATGCGCCGCGAAGGGTTCGAGGTCGCGGTGTCGCGTCCGCGCGTCGTCACGCGTACGGATGAAGACGGCAAGCTGCTGGAGCCTATCGAAGAAGTCGTCATCGACGTAGACGAAGAATATTCAGGCGTCGTCATCGAGAAATTGACGCGCCGCAAATGCGATCTCGTCGAGATGAAACCATCGGGCGGGGGCAAGACGCGCCTTATCATGAATGCGCCGGCGCGCGCGCTCATCGGTTATCATGGCGAGTTCCTGACCGATACGCGCGGATCGGGCGTGATGAACCGCTCTTACCTGACGCACGCTCCCTATAAAGGCGCAATCGAAGGGCGCCGCAACGGCGTGCTGATCTCGACAGGCGATGGCGAGGCGGTGCCGTTCGCGCTCTGGAATCTTGAAGATCGCGGCGTCATGTTCATCTCGCCCGGCGAGAAGGTCTATCAGGGCATGATCATCGGCGAGAACGCCAAGGACGACGATCTCGACGTCAATCCGCTCAAGGCCAAACAACTCACCAACATCCGCGCCGCCGGCAAGGACGAAGCTGTGCGCCTGACGCCGCCGCGTCGGCTCTCGCTCGAACAGGCGATCAGCTATATCGACGACGATGAACTCGTTGAGGTGACGCCGAAATCGATCCGCCTGCGCAAACGCGCGCTGGAGCCCCACCTGCGCAAGAAGCGGGCGAAAGACAAGGAATAGAGGGCCGCTTCGCGAGCAACGAGCGTGTGAAAAACTTTTTGTCGCGTCGCGGCCTTCGGTGAAAATTCCGGTCTCCCCACCCTTATGGGTGGTGCGCAGTGGACGAGCCCTGATTTATCAATTCATGCGCCGACGGGGGATTTCACAAAGAGACGAGCCAGCGCCGCCATGCAACCCTCCCGCATGGCGGCTGCCCCTCTCTCGGAAGGTTCGTCCCATCGCCCCGTGACGCCCCTGTCGGCGCCTGCGCGCTCAACCGAGACGGCCTTTCCGCGACCTGCCGCCCAGCAGCCGGTCGAGCGCGAAGCGGTCGTCGCTCATGAATACAATAATGATCAGCGAGGCGATGGCGACCGTCGTCGATGGGAAGAACAAGACCTGCCGGCTTTTCTCATCAAGCAGATAGAGCCCGAGCGGATCGACGATGTACTTCCAGATCGCGGCGGCGCCGGCGACGAGGACAAGCGCCTGCAATGGATAGACGATGCGCCGCCCCAGCCCCAGAATGACCAGCGCGCCGAGCGCCACCTGCGCCCAGCCGAGCGGGCCTTGCAGCGCCTCGGCGCTCAGCATGCCGCCGTAATATTTGTTCGAAACGCCGATGGCGGC
>JBGTFV010000317.1:0-19330 GCA_041747095.1 Parvularculaceae bacterium | reverse complement strand
CGCCGACCTTAAGAATTGAACGCCTTGTAGCGGCCATGTCCGGCTCTCCCCCGTTCACCCCGTTTCCCATCGGCAGTATAAATCATCCGGTGGAGATGGCCAAACGACGCCAACAAAACGACAGCCAGAGGCGGCCGAGCTTAATTAAAAACGATCAGTACAATGCTGATACTGGCGATCGAAATTGCTGAGGTCACGGCGATGCTGGCAGCTATTTCGCTAATGTAAACACGATATTGGGTCGCCATCACATAAGCCCCGATGGCGGTCGGCACTGCGGTGAATAATGCCAAAGCCCCAAAGGTTTTGATGTCTGCGCCGCCGATGAGCCACAGAACAAAAAGGGCAATGGTTGGTAGCGCCGCCATTTTTGCGGCGACGATCGTAAAAATGGCCGAGTAACGCGGGCGTGCAGCGTCAGGTCTTGCGGTCACCAAAAAAAGGCCGAGCGAAAACAAGGCTACGGGACCGGCCGCCCGCCCGAGAAGCTCGAAGAAAGCTGCTATAGAACCTGACAACTCAAGCCCGGTCCAACGACCGACGAAAGACCAGGCAAATCCTGCCAGCGCAGCTGCGATGATCGGATTGCGCAGTGGGCGGAGGACAACATTTTTTGCCGTGTGTAGCGTCCGGGCGGGTTCTGTTGAGCGCGGCGCCATAAGCGCGGCGCCAAGCGCAATAACGAGCGTTCCCTCTATCAGCATAAGGACGACATAGGGCTGGGTCCAACCTTCGATCGAAAGCGCAATTGGCAAGCCCAGAAAAACCGCATTGCCGAAAGTAGATCCAAGCGCGTGCGCACCTGCTTCCTGGGGGCTGGCGCGCAAAACGAGGCGGGCGAGCCAATAACTGGCCCCCATGACCAACATAGCAGCAATTCCATATGCGATTGCTGGGGACAGGTCGGCGGTTGTCAGTGGATCGGCTCGCGCTGTCAGCCCAAACAGCGCAGCAGGCATTGCGAACCGAAAGACAAACCGGTTCAGGACGTCGATATCGCCTACCGGAATGAGGGATAGTCTCCCCGCCGCGAGCCCGGCAGCGATTATCGCAAAGACGGGCAGGGCGACGGCGAGAACGAGTGTCATTACGGCGGGCGCATCCGTCTTTCGAGCGACGACGGAAACGCCGACGCCTCCTCTTTGAGCGAGATTCCACACTTTGAAGCAATCGACGGTTACAGCCAATCGGCGAGGAGGATGGCCCGTCCTGCTGCGCGTCGAGGGATCTAGAGAGAAAGTGTCGGACGGGGCTGGAGACCTCGATTTCCCGGGGGCTGGGGGCGATGTTTAACCGGAATTTCGCGCCGCAGTTCCCGTCCGACAAATCCACTTTGGTCGGTGATTTGGGCGGGTTCGCGGGGCAAATGCGGCAAAATCGGGATTAAGGAAAAGTTAACTCGCAGGGTTTGCCGGGACCAAAATCAGAGCTTGCCCGCCGTGTCGATGCGCATGAGACTATTGCTGATGACTGATTTTCCTGCCCTAGGCGATCCCAATCAACGCACTGACCCAAGTACAAGCTTCTCCCGAGAGGAGCTCGGACGCATTCTCTCGATATACGGCTACTTTGTCGCCGCAGGCGAATGGCGGGATTATGCGGTCGATCACCTGAAGGAAGCGGCAGTGTTCAGCGTTTACCGTCACGCCTCAGAAACGCCGATCTACCGTATAGAAAAGCGTCCCGCCCTCGCTCGCCGGCAAGGCGCGTTCGCGGTGATCGCGATGACAGGCGCTGTTCTCAAGCGCGGGCACGATCTGGCGCAGGTGCTGCGCGTGTTTGACCGGAAGAAGTTTCGTCTCGCGGAATAGAGGTCAATCGGGGCGTTCTGGTTGGTCCAACCGGGCGCTCTTGAGGTCAGGGACGTTCTTCGTCGCCGAGAATCCGACCCCCGTCGCGCCTTACATTGCGGTTCTGGTCGCACTCAAGATAACCTTGTCGCCAGCCCGCGCGATAAGCCCGATCTGATTCGAACTGATATTCGTCGCGCACGCGCTTGGTAGAGAAACTCTTGTTTTCCTCACGCGCCGTCGAGCACCCGTCGCCGAAACCAGCCGCAAACCCGGGCTCCTCTGACAGCAAGGCCCCGTCGCTTGTGGCGCAGGCTGCCAGCATTACCAATGCGAACAATGCGCCCGGACGCGTCACGCAACGCCAGGTAGCAATCCCTGTGGAGTGGCATTGGCGCAGCTTCGGGATAAGGGAATTAAGGGGCAAGGGAAATTCTCCGGCTTATTGGCCTCGTTCGGCGTGAACGGCGCGCCTCGGTGGAACTGCCGGGACGGTTTTGACCGCGGCTCGGGGCATGCCTGAAATCTGTAGAAATCAAGCGACCCCTACTGTCTAGCAAAGCGTAACCTCCGTCGTCTCGGAAAAAGCGCCGCATCATGCTCAATCGGTCGTTAACGGTAGCGCCGGTACAACGGTCGGCGATGGGGGGTCTTGATGGACCTTCATGCCCGCTTAGGAAACGCCATGGCAACGCTTGAACCCGCCTTTAACGATGAGGCGGCGCTACCTCTCGAAACGCCTGCGACAGCGCTGGATGCGCAATCGCCGCTCGCAACCCTTGTGCGCAAGCTGAGCGATATCGTCGTCTTGCCCGCGACGCGCTTGTCTTCGAACGAGAGGTCTTTGACGGCAGATCTGCTTATGCATGTCGTGGTGGAGGCGCCGGCCGAGTTGCGTCGCGAGGTGGCGGCGCGCCTCAGCCGAATATTGGATTGCCCTCCCGCACTAACGCGGATTTTGTTGCTCGACGACGCCACAATTGCCGAGCCGCTCATCCAGGGCGCTGCTAAAATACCCGAGGCGCTGCTGATTGAATGCGCCCGCACGCGAACCACAGCCCACCGGGCGCTTATTGCGCGACGCCAGGATTTGACCTCTTCCGTTGCTGACGTTCTCCTCGAGGCTGGCGAACCGGAGATCGCGAAACTTCTTTTGCGGCGCGAGGAATTTCAACTCTCCCCGACGGCCGTGGACGCGCTTGTCTCGCGTTCTGCAGGCGACAAAGAATTACAAGGCCTGCTCCTGCGGCGACGCGAGATCGAACCTGCCCACGGCTTCATCATGTTTTGGTGGGTGGATGGAGAACGGCGCAAACGCATCCTGACCCGTTTCTCGCTCGACAGAACGATGCTTCAGGATGCTGTTGATGATCTTTATACGCGCGTTTTCCGAGGCGAGGGCGCCGAGCCGTTCGTGAAAGAGATTCTGACGATACTCGAAAGGCGCCATCGTCCGCGCGGCCTAAACGGCGAGCCAGTCGCAATGAATATCGTCATGCGCACGATCGCGGGCGCGCGTCGGTTTCCAAATCAGGAAATGGTGCAGGCAATAAGTCTTGTCGCAGGCGTTAGCCTTGAACTGAGTGGGCGCATACTCCGCGATCTCGGCGGCGAACCTCTCGCGGTCATGTGCAAGGCCGTTGGCATGCCGCGCGAGGAATTCTTTCAGATTGCTCAGGACGGTCGGGCGGAAATCGCCCTTGATGGCGTCAAAGCAGAGGAACTGCTCGGCGTTTTCGATTCCATGTCGCGAGATTTCGCCCGCGCGGTGCTGCGTTATTGGGACTGGGATGGTAATCCGCGGATTGCCTCGATCATGCGCCAGTTGGAGGCGGATGAACCGCCGATGCGTCCGACTTCTTAGCGCGCGGCTGATTGGCGCTTAATCGGCTTTTAAACACATACCTGTACTGATGGTTGGGCGTCGGCGGCGGTCATGCGTATTTTGGCGGCTTCCGGCGCTTTTTTGTCTGCTTACGGGATACTTCAAATTTAGCGAAAATTCGAAGCATCTTTCTCTCGCAGTTTTAATGTCCCTTGGACATCATGATTAGTGAGGCGCAGAGCGCCTTGCGAAGTTTCTGGAGGGCGCATGCTGGCGTCTATGCGTGTCATCGTTTTCGCCTCGCAGAAGGGCGGCTCAGGCAAGACAACCTTGTCCGGGCACATTGCCGTGGAAGCAGAGAGGCAAGGCGCGGGCCCGGTCGCGCTTATCGACACTGATCCGCAGGGGTCGCTCGCAAAATGGTGGAACGTCCGCCAGAACCCGGCGCCGGCGTTCATTCAGTCTGTCTTTTCGAATCTTTTTTACGATCTTGACCGTGCGCGCGATGAGGGATTTCGTCTTGTCGTAATCGATACCCCGCCAGCGGTAACGCGTGCGATCTCGGAAGTTGTGAGCTTTGCGGACCTTGTTGTCGCGCCAACCCGTCCGAGCCCGCACGATATGCGGGCGGTTGGTCCTACCGTCGACATTGCGGCCGCGCGCGGCAAGCCACTTGTTTTCGTCGTCAACGGCGCAACCGCGCGAGCGCGAATTACGTCTGAGGCGGCAATCGCATTATCGCAACACGGGACGGTCGCGCCGACCGTTATCCATCATCGCGTAGACTTCGCCGCCAGCATGATTGACGGACGCACCGTGATGGAAATCGATCCAGTGTGTCGGTCTGCACTCGAGATTTCGGAACTCTGGCGATATCTCGACAGCCGCTTGAAGCGCGCGGAAGGCGGGTTCCGCCCGGCAGAGGAGCAGACGGCTTCCGTCCTTGCAAATCAGGCGCGTGTCTTCGGACGTCGAGCCGCCCAATAAGGCTGCAGCGAAAAATTACGCGGCGGGTTCATTCGACGTTTTACAGCGTTTCATCAGGGATAACGGGCAATGGGGAAGGATCTGAGTGCGCATCCGGCGCCTGGCGGCCAGCCTACCGAAGGCCGTTTTGCCCGGCTGACCTCAAATCTGCTCGCTCGCAAGGGGCACGCGGAGCCATCGAACGCGTTCAATCCATTTTTCGGACCGATCGTTCCCGCCGATCGCGGCGGTACTGGACCGGTAAAGTCCGAGGAAGCCCCTGCCTGGTTATCGATCGTTAACGAACGCAGCCTTGATGCCGGCTACCCCGCCAACCCGAGTGGCGAAGAACTTGACCGCGGCGATCCACCCGTGGCGTCCGCCCCGCCGGCGTCGGCCAAGGACGCCGAAATTAATGACAGCCCCACACCGCGTCTTCGGCGTGAACCGCCTGTGACGGCAACGGTCGACGGGTCCGGTAAATCAATTGACCGCGGGTCGAAGCTGAGGAAAACGCCGGACGTCGACGGAGTAAGTTCCTCCGCCGTCGTGGCAGCATCTTCGGAGAACAGGAAACATCTCGGAGAACGCGCCGATGCCTTGGGCGATGAGAAGGCAACCGTCAGACCAAGGCGCAGTCTCGACGGGTTTTCAATCGCCGACGGTCGACGTGACGACGGACGCCCACCAGATCGTCCCTTGGGCGAACATGCGCGCAATGCCTCTAGCGCCCGGGACGAGGAAGTTCAGGACCCAGCCGACGACCTCATGCGTCTTGCAGCCGCCGCCGTCGCTGCAGCGGCTAGCAGCGCCGCCGCTGAGGCGCTTGTTTCCGTAGACCCAGATCGCGAAGACGAGGCCACCCTCATCAGGCGCAAAGCAAATGATCCAGGCCTGCCTCGACGAGCGGCGGTCACGTTTCGTATGTCGACACGTGATTTCCTGCGCATGAAACTCGGTTCGGCTGAACTTGGAATTTCCTCTCAGGATATCCTGATTGAGGCGTTGGGCGAGTATCTCGACGCCCGGGGGGTAGAAGGTCTCGGCGACTGCCAATGCCTGCGCCGGGCGGCTGATCAATATGAGGCAGCTGCCGAACGGAACGCGGAATCGGGATCATCGGAGTAGTCCGAGCAACTGCGTCAACAAACCCGAACGTTCGTTCCGCCGCATCGGTCGAATTGTCGCGAAGCTGTTTTTTGCGCCCTCCGAGGGGTGAGGCAGCCTCAATAGCGTTGCATTTCCTGAAAACTCTGCGAAATTCCCCTCGTTTTTCGAGCTGCGGGGTCGCGGGCAATCCTTTCGCGTTGCTGAACGCTGAAAGCATCAGGCGCATGTAGCGACGATCCAGGAATCGATCCGCTGCCGCACATCCGGCGCGGAAACAGGTGAAGGGACGCATCGTGCGCGTTTTCATTCTTGTGATTTCGCTAAGCGCGCTTTGGCTCTTGCTGTCGGGTTATTTCGACCATCCGTTGCTCTTGGCTTTCGGAGTCTTTTCAGTCGCGTTCTCCGTATGGCTGGCTCAGCGGGCGGGCGTGACCGATGACGAAGGCGTTCCAACCTCGATCATGCCCGGCATCTTCGGATATTGGTTCTGGCTGGCTGCGGAAATAGGCAAATCCAACGTCGACGTTGCGCGCCGAGCGCTTGCCATCCAGCCGTTACTCGCGCCAAAGCTATTTCTCGTTCCAATAGAGCCGAAATCCAACGCAGCAATTGCAACGTTCGCCAACTCGATCACGCTGACGCCCGGCACGGTCAGCATCGACATTGGAGAGCGCGGCATTCTCGTTCACTCGCTGACAAACGAATTATGCGATGAGGAAGGGCACCATGCGCTTGGCCACCGCGTCGCCCTATTGGAGCGAAGCGGCGCGCAGTGATTTACGCCCTTGCATCTGTTGGTGTCATCTTGGCGATGGCGTTGGCTTTGGGACGCGCTGTTGCCGGCCCGTCGCTGCACGATCGGGTGCTGGCGGGCAACAGCTTCGGAACAAAAACCGTCGTTCTCATCTGCATCTTAGGTTTTGTATCCGGCCGCCCGGATTTTCTCGATATCGCAGTGCTGTATGCGCTAATCAACTTTGCGGCGTTGATTGGTATTCTAAAGTTTTTTCGCTACCGGACGCTCGCTATTTCAATGGAGGGCGAAGGGCCGGATGCGCCCGTTTTCGAAGCAACAGGCGAAGGTAAGGCCACGTGACAATCGACCTCGACCTATTGCGCGATTTGCTATCGGGTTTACTCTTCGTTGTGGGATCGTTGGCGATCGTAACGGGCGCAATCGGTCTCGTGCGTTTCCCGGATATCTATACCCGCGTTCATGCGGCAGGCGTTACGGATACGGCGGGCGCTGAACTTATCCTGTTCGCCCTGATGCTGCAGGCGCCAAATTGGCTTGTCGTAGCCAAGCTAGCCTTCGTGGGCTTTTTCCTTTTTCTGACTGGCCCTGTTGCGACGCATGCGATTGCACATGCGGCGTGGGTTGGCGGCGAGAAGCCGCTTGTTGGTCCTGGGCTTAAACCCGATGGAGACGCGACGTGAATAACGGAGCGGACGCCAAAGCGATCGAACTTGCGACAAGCCTCTTCGTGGATCTGTCGCTGCTGACGATGCTGATCGTAGTAGCCTTTGCGATGCTGAAAACGCGCCACCTTTTCGCAGCGGCCATGCTTTCAGGAATTTACAGTCTTGTCTCTGCGACGTTCTTCATCAGCCTCGACGCGGTTGACGTGGCGTTTACCGAGGCAGCCGTTGGCGCCGGCTTGTCTACTGTGCTCATGCTCGGCGCAATGCTCCTGACCGTGCGGCGAGAGAAACCGGTCATATCGAAGCGCTCGCCGATCGCCGCGATAATTGTGGTGCTCGTTGGTGCGGCGTTGATGTACGCGACGCTCGAAATGCCTGCTTTTGGCGACCCCAATTCCCCGGCAAACACCCACGTCGGAGCCGCGTATATCGAACGCACAGCCAAGGACATTGAGGTGTTGAATATTGTTACCGCGGTGCTGGCCAGCTATCGCGGATTCGATACGCTTGGCGAGACTATGGTCGTTTTCACGGCTGGACTAGCCGTGTTGATCCTTCTGGGCGCTGGAAGCGATAGGGGCGGGCGCCCAGTGCGCGATGCGGACGCGCGCGCGCAAGAAGAGGGCACGAACATTACCGGCGCGACGCTCAGAGGCGCGCCATGAGCGCCGAACACCTTCTGCTGCGCGTTGCGATGAAAATCATGTTTGCGCCAATTATTCTATTTGCGCTCTACGTGCAGTTTCACGGCGATTACGGGCCGGGCGGCGGCTTTCAGGCAGGCGTCATCTTTGCAGTTGCATTTATTCTTCATGCGTTGGTTTTTGGGCTTGATGCGACAAAGGTGGCTGTCCCTGAGCCGGTTCTTCGAGTGGCGATGGTATTTGGGCTAATGCTTTACGCAGGCACGGGCGTCGTCACAATGCTGCTTGGCGGAAACCTGCTTAGCTATGATGTGTTAGCGCCAAACTCTACGCACCATGAAGGCCAGCATTACGGCATTTTGGTTGTGGAACTCGGTGTCGGAGTTGGCGTCGCCGCCACAATGATCACGATTTTCTACCAGTTCGCAGGCCGCGAACCGGAAATTCGCGACGAAGACTGGTAGGGCGCGCGGCGATGTTTTCCGTGCTTGAATTCGCGGTCGAGCGTTACAATTACTGGATCGTCATTATCCTGATGATGACGGGCCTTTATACCGTAATCACGCGTGGAAACCTGATCAAGAAAATGATCGGGCTCAACTTATTTCAGACCTCGGTTTTCATTTTCTACATTACGATCGGCAAAGTCTCTGGCGGTACGGCGCCGATCTACGTTGCCGGCGATATGGAAAAGCTGGCGGGTGTCAAGGAAGGCGCTCACGGGCCCCCTGCGAGCGACGGGGCTTCCAGCGACAATGAAGCTTCGCTCCATGGGTCGGTTCAACCGACGCCGAATCGCTTGGACGGCGGCGCCAATGTTCGCGATGGAGCATCGTTGCATGAGCCCCCTGCCGATGCAAATAGCGCGAACACTCTAAACGGAAGCGCCGCAGATAGCCTGCCGGATATCGAAGGGGCGCCGTATGGTTCCGGCGCGGTCATCGATACGGTCTATAGCAATCCGCTGCCCAGCGTTCTGATCCTGACAGCGATCGTCGTCGGTATCGCCACCACGGCTGTTGGCCTCGCCCTCGCGGTGCGCATCCGAGAAGCATATGGCTCGATCGAAGAAGATGAACTGCTTGCGGCTGACGATCTCGCCGAATTCGGCGCGGCCACCAATTCGGACGGCGCCGCGCGATGAATGTCATCGAACAATTGCCCGTTATTCCAGTCATTGCTCTACTGGTCGCCGCGCCCGTCACGATCCTTTTGCCTAACGGCGCAACCGGGCGCACGCCCTACCTCTGGGCGACGTTGGTTTCGTGGGCTGCCTTTGCCGCGTGCGTCAAGCTTCTGGCGACCGTCGCAGAAACGGGACCTGTCAGCTATTCGATCGGCGATTGGGCGCCGCCGATCGGTATCGAGTATCGCATCGACCTCGCGAATGCGCTCGTGCTCACGCTGGTTTCCGGCATCGCAGCCTTGGTTGCGCCCTTTTCGCTGCCGAGCGTGCGATCGGAAATTGACCTGCGGCAGATCAATCTTTTTTATTCGGCGTTTCTGATCTGTTTGCTTGGCCTTTTAGGCGTCACCATCACGGGCGATGCGTTCAACGTCTTCGTTTTCCTCGAAATCTCATCGCTTTCCACATACGCGTTGATCGCGCTTGGCGCTCGAACGGATCGGCGAGCGCTCACAGCATCGTTCAACTATTTGATTATGGGAACGATCGGGGCGACGTTCTTTGTCATCGGACTTGGGCTGCTCTATCAGGCCACCGGCACCCTTAACATGGCGGACATCAAGATCAAGGCTGCAGACGCAGCCGGAATAGGCATGATTGAGGCGGGCTTGGCTTTCATCATTGTAGGCATCGGTCTGAAGGCGGCGATGTTCCCCATGCATTTGTGGATGCCGAACGCCTACGCTTATGCCCCGTCCGCGGTTACGGCGTTCATTGCGGCTGCGTCTACCAAGGTGGCGGTCTACGTCATCATACGCTTCGTGTACTCCGTAATCGGATCGGAATTCGCTTTTGTGCAGGCCGCGTTGACCTACATCTTGATGCCGCTCGGTATCGCGGGAATGTTTTTCGCGTCGCTTGTCGCCTTTTTCCAAGCGGACGTTAAGCGAATGCTGGCTTATTCGTCGATCGGTCAGATTGGTTACATGCTGCTGGGCATCGGGTTAGCGACTAAAGCGGGTCTCGCCGCAAGCCTTGTGCACCTATTTAACCATGGACTGATGAAGGGCGCGCTCTTCATGGCTGTCGCTTGCGTCGCGCTCAGAGTCGGCGGCAGATCGGTCGATGCATTCCGCGGCCTAGCGCGACGGATGCCATTTACCGCGTCGGCCTTCATTTTCTCTGGACTTTCGCTTGTTGGAGTACCGCTCACAGTCGGTTTTATCTCCAAGTGGACACTCGTGACGGCCTCATTCGGCGCCGACAAGCCATGGGCGGCGTTTCTCATAGTCGCGAGTTCCCTCATCGCGGTCGCCTATGTCGGGCGGCTGATTGAGATAATCCTCCTGCGCGAAGCGCCCACAACGGGTCCTTTCGCCGGGCCGGTGCGCGAGGCGCCGTTATCCATGCTCATACCGCTTTGGACGCTTGTTGCGGCCAATGTGTATTTCGGCCTCGATACAGATCTGACGGTCAATCTTGCAACGCGCGCCGCGGAGGCGCTTGTCAGCGTCAGCGGATTGCCGAGATGATTTCGCCTGGTCTCGCCATCGCATTGTCAATTGCCGCACCACTGGCTGGGTTTTTCGCTGTTTGGGCGCTCGGGAAGTTCGAGAACCTGCGCGAGGCGGCGACGCTGGCAGCCGGTGTTGTCTTGCTTGCGTTGACGCTCACTGTTTTTGTCGCCGTTGGGGCCGGAGAACGCCCTGGTTACCGGTTATTCGAAGTAATCGATGGGCTGACGATTTCCTTCCGCGCCGAGCCGCTGGGGGCAATGTTTGCAGTGGTGGCGTCTGCGCTTTGGATCGTCAATTCGGTTTATTCTATCGGCTATATGCGCGGCCATCGTGAGAAGCACCAAACGCGTTTTTATATGTGCTTCGCGATCGCTATCGGTTCTGCGATGGGGGTGGCGTATGCGGAAAATCTGTTCACACTCTTCGTGTTCTATGAAATCCTGACTCTATCAACGTTCCCGCTCGTCACGCATAAGGGCGACGCGGCCGCACGCAACGGCGGCCGGATATATCTCGGCATTCTGATGGGCACGTCGATCGGCCTGTTACTGCCGGCAATTATCTGGACAGCGTCCTTGACGGGAACAACCGACTTTGTCGATGGCGGCATCCTCGCCCGCGCCTCGGAGGCAACAAAGCCCATCGCCGGGTTTTTGATGGCGCTGTTCGCCTTTGGCGTCGGGAAGGCGGCCCTGATGCCTGCGCATGGCTGGTTGCCGAATGCTATGGTCGCGCCAACGCCGGTCTCTGCGTTCCTGCACGCGGTCGCGGTCGTCAAGGCTGGGGTGTTCGCGCTCTTGAAGATAGCGATCTATATTTTCGGACTTGATTTCATGCGCGAGTCGGGCGCAGGCGCGCCGATTGTCTGGATCGCGGGAGGGTCGATCCTACTCGCCTCTGCAATCGCAATGCACCGGGATAATTTGAAAGCGCGCCTTGCCTATTCAACGGTTAGCCAACTTGCCTATGTCACCTTAGGCGCCATGCTAGCGACGTCGATGGGGGCTATGGGCGGCGCGATGCAGATCGCCATGCACGCCGCCGGCAAGATGACGCTCTTCATGTGCGCCGGCGCTATCTACGTTGCCACGCACAAGACGCTGGTTTCGGAAATGAATGGGCTCGGTCGCACTATGCCATATACGTTCGGCGCGTTCGCGCTTGGAGCGGCATCGATCGTGGGCCTGCCGCCAATGGGCGGTTCCTGGCCGAAATTCTTTCTAATGCTCGGCGCTGCGGATGCTAGCCAGCTAGCGATGATCGTGGTGCTGATCGTCTCGTCGCTGCTCAATGTCGTCTATCTGATGTCAATCCCCATCAGAGCGTTTTACGGCGGCGAGGCGGGCAATGGGCCGACATCCATCAAGGAGGCGCCGTTGCTTTGCGTGGCGCCGCCTGTGTTTACGGCTGCCGTCGCCTTTACCCTCTTCTTTATGGCGGACCTGCTCTACGACTACCTCGCCCCAATCGTTGGAGGATAGCAATGGACGAGAGAGAAGGAAAATCCGCTCTCGATAAAGCGACGGGCTGGGCCGACCGACCGGTCTTCGTTCGGGGCTTAATAGGGGCTCTAGCCATCGTTGGATTGTTGTCAGTCGTCGCGAGCTTCATCCCTGCCTTCCGCAATCCGCATCCGCACTTCGGCGGGATCGAATTCCCGGGATTTTTCGCCGTGTGGGGCTTCGTCGCCTTCATGTTTATCGTGCTGGTTGGTCAGCACCTGCGAAAAATAGTTGGGCGAAACGAGACGTACTATGACGATCGAGAATAGCCTGTTCGCAGCGCTGGCCGCGAACCCCGCCGTTATCCTAATCGTCGGCGCCGCCGTTTCAGCGGCGCTGCCAGCAATGATGCGTCGGCCAGCCATGCTCGCGTTCGTTTCCGCCAGCGCCTTTCAATTGGCTGGTTTAGGCCTTGGCAATTACGGTGTCCTTTCGATTTTCGAAGAGCCGGTTGCAATGATGCGCATCGACGAGACAGCGCGATTATTCGCGATCGTCTTCCACATCGCGGCCGCGCTCAACATTATTTACGCGTGGCGAACGCAAGACCGCGCTGAGGTATTTGCAGGGCTTTCCTATCCTGCCGCCGCCGTTGGCGGCGTTCTTGCCGGTGATTTGCTCACGTTGTTCGTCTGGTGGGAGCTCGCTGCAGTAGCCAGCGCACTTCTGGTTTTCGCACCGGCAACGCGGGCGACTTATCTTGCGGGTATGCGCTATCTCGTTATCCAAATTCTGTCCGGCGTACTGCTGCTCGCAGGCGTCGCGCTCGTCTATCGCGAGACCGGGTCGCTCGCGTTTGGCGAAATCGGGCTGCGCGACGAGTCAGGAGCCATCAAGACTTCTGGCCTCGTCATGTTGCTGGCGTTCGGCGTCAAGAGCGCCTTTCCGCTGCTGCACAACTGGGTGCAAGATGCCTATCCGAAGTCGACGATATCCGGCACCATCCTCCTCTCGGTATTTACCACGAAACTGGCTGTCGCTTCGCTGGTTCGCGCATTTCCGGGTACTGAGGAACTCATACTCATCGGCGCGGTGATGACGATCTTTCCGATTTTTTTCGCGCTCATTGAAAACGACCTGCGCAAGGTGCTTTGCTATTCGATCAACAACCAGGTCGGATTTATGGTTGTCGGCGTTGGCATCGGCACAGCGAGTTCCATCAATGGTGCGGTCGGTTATGCGTTCTGCAACATTATTTTTGAGAGTCTGCTATTTATGGCGGTCGGCGCGGCGATGCACCGGACTGGAACGTCGAAAGCCAGCGAACTGGGCGGGCTTTATCGCACGATGCCGATGACCATGATTTTCTGTGTAATCGGCGCGCTTTCAATCTCGGCTTTCCCGGGGTTTGCCGGCTTCGTCACCAAAGGCCTGATCATTGATGGGGCCGGCGAGGCGCATCTCTTGTGGCTTTGGCTCGTATTGCTGTTCGCCTCCGCGGGCGTCCTTGAGCACGCGGGGATCAAGATTCCGTTTTTTACTTTCTTCGCGCATGACAGCGGCAAGCGCCCGCAAGAAAGTCCGCCCGAGATGCTGATCGCCATGGGCGTTTCGGCGTTATTGTGTATCGCCATCGGCGTATATCCGCAGCCGCTTTACGCCTTGCTTCCCCATCAGGCGGAAATTGCAGCCTACAAGCCCTATGCGCTTTACCATATCGTTGAGCAGCTTCAGCTGTTGATCTTCGCGGTGCTGGCTTTCGCGGTACTCAAGCTTACGAAACTGTATCCGCCTGAGGTTCCGTCAACTAATCTTGATACAGACTGGTTTTATCGGATCCCGGGTCGAGATCTGTTGCGCTGGGCAGCCGCCGCCACCAGCGGCGTATGGGGAATGAGCTGGGGGTTTGTGTCGCGCCGATTTGACGAGGCGCTTGGAAGAGTTCTCGCTGAGCACGGGCCGGAGGGCAGGCTCGCGCGGTCATGGCCGACGGGTTTCATGGCGCTGACGGCGGCAGGCGTTCTTGGGCTTGTTCTTTTGCTTGCATTCTCTGTCGGACGTTAACGTCGCACGAGACGCCCACCAACGGCCGGGAATTCGTCGCGAACCAACTAACGAGCCGCAGTAACCTTACTCGGTAACGCCCTCGTTACCTCAAGGCTTACATCCATCCACCACTTTTTCCCGCGCCGCTATCGTTCAGGCCTCTGGGGGCAATCTCCGGCTGTGAAGCCGGGCGCGATAGCGGGTGGGCGGATGATCGCGAATGGAATCGCATTCTCGGCGTTTTACAGAAGGCGCGTGTCGCAGGAGGCGTTGAAAATATCGTCCGAGGCGTGCGGCGTTTCCGTGGCGCAAATAACATCCGCTGGCGGAAGGCAGGCCCACGTTGCGTTTGCGCGTCAGATCGCGATGTACTTATGCCATGTCGTTGGCCAGATGTCGCTGCGTGAGGTGGCTCGCGAATTCAAACGGGATCGTACGACGGTCGGACACGCTTGCCACGCGATAGAGGACATGCGTGACAACCTGACGTTCGACAAGCAGATCGACTTTCTTGAGCGTGAATTGCGCAAGCGGCTCGTCGTCTTTTCTCATGACGCAAGGGCGGCATTCTTCAATCTTGAGCGAAAGGGTTTTCGTTTGTTCGGATGAGCCGCCGCGTCGCGTCAGGATCGCGAATGTTCGGCCTCGGCGATCGAGCGGATCCGTGAAGCCATTGCCGCGAGACCGTTCGAGCGTTGCGGCGTTAAATGGTTATCGAGATCGAGCGGCGCGAGGCAGGCGCGAAGGTCAAGCGTCAGGATTTCCCTTGGCGTCCGCCCGGAATAAAGCGCGAGCAACAGCGCGACGAGGCCTTTGACGATGTGGGCGTCTGAATCGCCATTAAATCTGAGGACGGGTTCAGACCCGGATTGGTCCACGTCGTGGGTGAGCCAGACCTGGCTGGCGCACCCCTTCACCTTGTGAGCTTCGTCGCGTTTGTCAGCCGGAAAGTCCGCTAAATTTCGGCCGATATCGATGAGGTATTTGTAGCGCTCATCCCAGTCGTCGAGAAACGCGAAGTCGGCTGCGATGTCTTTGAATTGGTTCACGCATTGGGAGATAAGCGGCCTGCGTAGCGATCGCAAGCGCGCCGGCGTCGCGGCTACGATTGGAGTGGCGAAGGAAATAAAAAGGCCGCGCGATGCGCGGCCTTTCTTAAAAATGGTGAGGGACGCGAGCTTTAGCTCGCGTTAACCCCTGCGACCCAGCCTACGCACTCGGCGACGTCGTTGAGCGCATGTTCGCCGAGGCAGAACGCCTCCTCGTAGGGGGCGCGGGTCGCCGCAATGCACTGGCGCAGCGTCAAGGCAGCCATCGACATACAACGGTCGGCGCGGTCATTCTTCGCGTAAACAGACACTATTTTCTCGTTCAAGCCGCCGACGGCATAGCGCGCAGCAAGGTTCAGGACGCGGTCCATAACGACATCTGCATTCGGCTCGCCGGCTACCTTACGCGAAGCGGCGACGCCCCAATCGGGGCTCCATGACGCATCGACGCTCGCAAGCGACGGCGACACGACGCCGCCAGATTGGGCGCCTGTAATGGCCGGCGCTTGCGGTGACGGTCGGCTGCGGCCGAAACCGTCTGCGTCTTTCAGGCGTTGTTCACTCGACGCAATTTTCGCCTTGCCCCAGCTGGTGCGCTGCATCGCGTAGGCCTGCTCCTTGAAAGCTTCGCCGAGCGTGATGAAGCGGCCAGTATCCTGCGCCGTTACGGCAAGAACCCGGGCGCGCGCCTTGTCCGAACCCTTGAGAGACCGGAGATACCCCGGATCTTCAGCAAGTTTCGCGAAGAATGCGTCGCGCCCCGCAAGGTCGCCCTTCTTCGATTTGCGCTTTGCGCCGGCGTTCACCTCTTCCTTCAAAGCTTCCGCGAATTCGGGCGTATCGGCGGCGACAAGGGCGGCATAGGCCACCCATCCCGCCGACAGGGTTGCCGATTGATGCGCGCTCAGTCGGCGATGGGCGTCGCGCGTCGTTTCCGGGCTTGAAAACGGCGTTTGCTCAAGCTGTGCAACGTCTTCGCGAAAGCGCACATAGCTTGCCGCCTGTCGCTCAAGCGCCGTGTCGCGGGGCTGCGCCAGTGATTCGGCGGATCCCGCCGTCATCATGGCGAAAAGGGAGGCGAACGCGACCGGGGCTATCGCCACACGCCGGGTCCGCACGGCAAGTAATTCAATTGCTTCTGACGTGCTCCGCCGCATACTCGTTCCTACTCCGTACAATGAACTCGACACCAAACATGCGGATCGCACAAGGCGTCGTGGGCTTTCTGGGCCAAATTTCTGGAATTACCGATGCGCCCCGCCTGTCGCCTAATTTGCGCCTTACATTTTAACATCGGTTTCGACCGTCGGGCAGAATTCTAGACAAATTCGAACCGTCTCCGCCGCTGATCTTCACCCCTTCAGCATTTGTTAACGATGTCGGGGCGAAGGTCGAGTGAATGTTCCATAGCGGGACGTTTAAAGCGAAGTTCGGCTCTGATCGGGTGGGAGCCCTGCCAGACGCTGCACGGGCAGAAGCGGTCATGACGATATCCCTTAATGGACGAATCGCTACCGCGTTGCGTCGATTCTCGTCATCGGCGTCCGGTGAAGCCGCGGGGTTTGCGGGCGGCTCTGGATGCGCAGTCGCCGTCATAGACGGCGAGGGGCGGATCGTTTCCGACGCACCCTCGTTCCGCAGCCTTTTTCTGCGGGGGAATGACGCTCGCTCCCTATTGGACGTCTTCCTTCCCGAGGAGCGCTCGCGGATCGACGACGCTTTGAAATCCAGCCAAGTCGACTCGATTGAGGTCAGGGCCCGGCGCCGGTCCGACGGCGATATCGGGACGTTTGAACTGACGTTCGATCGCCGCGCCAACGGACGCATTTCAGTGCTGATGGTCGATCGTACCCAACACGTCGAAGAATTGGCCCAGCTGCGCCGGGAAGCAGCGCGCGCGCGGGCTGAAGCCCGCGAGGGTGTACGGGCCCTCGGCGACCTCAGCCACGAAATGCGCACGCCGCTCAACGCGGTGATCGGCTTCGCCGACGCCATGACTCAGGAAACATTCGGTCCGCTCGGGCATGAAAAATACGAAGAGTACGCGGAGCATATTCGCGCCTCGGGCCGTCACCTTCTCGATCTGGTGTCAGCGATCCTCGATCTCGCCCGCATTGAGGCTGATCGGTTCACGCTCTCACGCGCGATGGTCGAACCCGGCAAAATTGCGCTCTCCTGCGCCGAGATGCTTCGGTTATCCGCCGAAAAAGCGGGGCTTCGATTGACCACACGCATCGAACCAAATCTGCCGGCCTGCTGGATGGATGCGCGGGCGCTGCGTCAGATTCTGATCAACCTCCTCGGCAACGCCATCAAGTTCACAAGCGATGGCGAGATTACGCTCACTGTCGGGCGCGACGAGGATGTGATCGTCTTCGCGGTTAGCGACAATGGGGTCGGCATGAGTGAGGCTGAACTCGAACAAATCGGAGCGCGATTCACGTCGGCGCAAATTGCTGGCGTGCGCGGTGCTGGCGGCGCGGGTCTTGGACTGTCGCTGGCGCAAGCCCTTTCGGAACTACATGGGGGAAGTCTGTCGCTGAAATCAGCCCCGGGCGAAGGGCTGCAAGCGGAGGTGCGCTTGCCAATCTCCGCTGAGGCTGCGCCCGCAAGAGAGAGCCGGGGGGCGTCAGCGATCGGAACAAATTCCCTTGCGCCAGCGCTTTTAGATGGCGCGCAATTGGCCACTGGCGACGCCGCCTTCAATTCGTCAGGCGACGTTCTCACACAGCTTGAACGCGTAGAAGCCTATCGTCGCGACGCCGCAGCGCGGCGCAAGGATCGGCGCGCCAGCGCAGCTTGATTGAACCATCAGTCAGGTTCATCGATTGCCGGGGCGCAGCAACCAACCCCGGGCCCTCGACAATGGAAACGCCGCCGCGCCTAAAAACCCACATTCGCATCGCCGCCCACTTGCGTCGCGCGTCGGCTGGCGGCGCGTTCGCGACGATTGCTCGCCGCGGCGATCCTGACGCGGGGGTCATTTTCGTCAGAGTACTGATGGGCGAGCGAGCCGCGCGGCTCTATTTTGAGGGCAGAGATGATCTTGGCTCGCCGATCTGGCGAGAGGCCTTTGACGACCTGCGTCCGGAAAGTGAGGCCGAGGACTATATCGCGCGAGAAATTCGTCGCGACCCGGATCTTTGGGTGATTGATATTGAAGACCGGGAAGGCCGCGCTTTTCTTGATTGACGTTGCGTAGTCAGGTCAATTGGAAACCGGTCAACCTCCCGGCGCTGTTCCGCTATTTTCGAACGTTTGAAATTTTGTTCATCGCGGCGCCTTCGGAGGCAATCAGCGTCTTTGCCAACTCGCCTGTCGTCTCGAACTTGGCCTGATGAAGTCCGGGTACGGATTGAATAATTTGGGCTGTCGCGCCGACGCCTTCTGCCGATTTCGCATTGAGCGCGCGGGCGGAAAAGTCATCGGCATAGCCGTCGGCGCTCACGGTCACGGTTCCGGTTTTCAGTTCCTCGGCGAAACGCTCGGCGAGAAAGACGAACGACTGCAGGCTCGACGCCAGATTGCCGCGTGGAATGCCGTAATCGGCAATGTCGTAACGGCTGACGTACGTTCCCGCGTTGCCTGGTAAAATTCCGGCTGAGATAAACACGTATCGCTGGCTGAAAGCGGAGACGGTCTGTGGATTGGCGCGACCGCCCGAGTAAAGCGCGAGCGTATTAACGCCAACGCAATTGGAATTGTTCGGGCCGAGGCATGCGGTTGGCACGAGATTAAAACTAAGCGAGCCGCCAGCATTTGCTGCGATATAAGTCTGCCCATCCGGCGTTTGCCGCTGTTGCCAGACGATCCCCAATTCGGTGAGGACGGGGCCGATCGTCGCCACGTCGAAATTCGCCAGCATGCCGCGCGGATTGACGATGGGCGCAGATTGCTGCTGGGCCATTGCCGAGGTTGCGAGCGCCGCGCCCCCCGTGATCGTCAGAATGATCGACTTCGCGGCATCGCCCCAAATTTTAACGGAAGCCATCAAGCCACCCCAACCCTTTATGCGGCCCCGCCGCTTTGCCCCAGCAAACTCCAAAGCGCGCTGCCGTTAAACATCGCGCCCTAAGAGATAGCTTATCTAAGTTTTCGCGTTCCCGCAAAATCGATTCCTCGGTTGCGGCGATCGCCAGTCGGTCAAATGGAGAGGCGTGGTAATTTCGCCGCGCTGCGTTCCCGCCAAGATTGTTGAAACTTGGCGTCGATCATCCGGGCCGGTTGTGCGGCGGATCGGAAAACTTCTCGCTAGATCTTTCGCTCGGCAGAAATTGGTCCTAGAGCGCCCCCCATGGCCAGACCTCCGTCCAGCAAGCCGCCCGGTTTTCCGAGAAGCGCCGATCGCCCTCGTCCGGCGAGGCAAGATGACGGCCGCCCGCGCGCGCCATCG
>JBGTFV010000316.1:0-2125 GCA_041747095.1 Parvularculaceae bacterium | reverse complement strand
GCCCGCCGAGCCCGCCGCGAACGCGCGCGAGATCATCGCGCTTGCGCGCGAGGCGGATGCGCGCGCCGTTGCGCTCGTCGTATTTCCGGAGCTGTGCGTCAGCGCCTATGCAATCGACGACCTTTTGTTGCAATCGGCATTGCTCAATGGCGTCGAGACCGCACTCGGCGAGATCGTTGACGCCTCGCGCAATTTGCTTCCGGTGATTGTCGTTGGGGCGCCGGTGAGGAGCGAGACGGCGATCTATAACTGCGCGGTTGTCATCCACCGTGGGCGGATCGTTGGCGTTACGCCGAAGACCTATTTGCCGAATTACCGCGAGTTTTACGAGAAGCGGTATTTTGCCGCCGGCGACGACGCAACCGAGACGGAACTGACGATTGCGGGGCAGCGCGCGCCGTTCGGGACCGATCTTCTTTATGCGGCGGAAGACTTGCCTGATTTCGTCTTTCACATCGAGATCTGCGAGGACCTCTGGGCGCCGCTGTCGCCGTCGATTTACGGGGCCCTCGCTGGCGCGACGGTTCTGTGCAATCTCTCCGCGAGCAACATCACCATCGGCAAGGCGCGCGAACGGCAACTATTGTGCGACGCCCAATCACGAAAGTGCGCGGCCGCCTATCTCTACGCGACCGCCGGACATGGCGAATCGACGACCGATCTCGCCTGGGACGGCCAGCTCGCAATATTCGAGAATGGCGAACTACTGGCGGAGGGCGAGCGCTTCGGCACCCAATCGCGGATGACGGTCGCCGATATCGATATTGAACGGCTGAAGCTCGAACGAATCCGCACGCCGACCTTCCGGGATGCGGCGCGCCGCGCGCGCGCCGGTGCGCGCCCCTTCCGTCGCGCGCATTTCAGATTCGCCGCCCCGCTGGACGCCGATATACCGCTGGAGCGCGCGGTGGCGCGTTTTCCGTTTGTGCCAAACGACCCGGCGCGCCTCGATGAGGATTGCGCCGAGGCGACGGCGATTCAGGCGCGGGGGCTGGCGACGCGTCTTGCCGCGACAGGCGTCAATCGTGCGGTGATCGGCGTTTCGGGCGGGCTTGATTCCACTCTTGCGCTGCTCGTCGCGGTCGAAGCATTCGACCTTTTGGGCCGTCCGAGAGCGGATATTATTGGCGTGACGATGCCGGGCTTCGCCACGAGCGATGCGACGAAGAGCAACGCTCTCGCGCTGATGGCCAGCCTCGGCGTTGAAAGCCGCACGCTCGACATACGCCCTGCCGCGCGCCAGATGCTCGGCGATCTCGGCCACCCCTTCGCGAAGGGAGAAGAAGTCTACGACGTGACCTTCGAAAATGTGCAGGCCGGTCTGCGCACGGACTACCTCTTCCGGATCGCAAACAAAGAAGGCGGGCTGGTCGTCGGAACGGGAGACTTGTCCGAACTGGCGCTCGGTTGGTGCACCTATGGCGTCGGCGATCAGATGTCGCACTACAACGTCAACGCTTCCGTGGCGAAGACGCTCATCCAGCATCTCATACGCTGGCGGGCGAGCCGGCCGGATTGTTCCGATGAGACCTGCGCGGTGCTGCGCCGGATTGTCGATACGGCGATTACGCCGGAATTAGTGCCAGCAGGCGCGAACGGCGTGCAGCGTACGGAGGATACGGTTGGGCCCTATGCGTTGGCCGACTTTGCGCTCTACTACCTGACCCGTTACGGACTCTCGCCATCGAAGATACTTTTCCTCGCTAACGCCGCCTGGGGCGACGCTGCGCGGGGCGACTGGCCGGTCGGCCTTGGGGAGGCGGACCGGCGCGCGTACAGCCCTGAGGAAATCCGTCGTTGGCTGAGGGTTTTTCTTGAGCGCTTCTTCGTCAGCCAGTTCAAGCGCTCGGCTGCTCCCAACGGCCCCAAGATCACGTCCGGCGGCTCGCTCAGCCCGCGCGGCGACTGGCGCGCGCCCAGCGACGCCAGCGCAGCGACGTGGCTTGCGGAACTCGATGAGGGCTGATGGCTCGGGCGCGGATATCGCGCGCGGCAAAAAATTTGATGACGCGCACGATTGGCATAGCCAAAAAGGAACCGTTAGGGTCATTTTTCGTTAACCATCTAACCCTATCGCCGCGCAGCGAAATTCCCAACCGTCCCGCCAGTTATCCCCCACCCCCTT
>JBGTFV010000315.1:0-9500 GCA_041747095.1 Parvularculaceae bacterium | reverse complement strand
GAGAACGCCCTCCGGACCGGCGCGCGCCCGGCCAAAGGCGGCGACGATCAGGCGCATGGTGAAGCGCGCTCATCATGATCGCTCGCGCCGTGGCGCGGGGGGCGCCGTCGCGACGTCAGACGTCGGTCTTGATCGGGATATGCGCCGCTTCTGACCATATGCGCTCGAGATTGTAGAACGTGCGCACTTCCGGTCGGAAAAGATGGACGATCACTTCCTCGGCGTCGATCAGCACCCAATCGCATGCGGGAGCCCCTTCCATGCGCGCGCGGCCGAACCCGGCATCCTTCAAGCGGCGGATGACCTTGTCGGCCATCGCGCCGACGTGACGGGCCGAACGCCCCGAGGCGACGACCATCGTATCGGCAATTTCTGTTTTGCCGGCCAGATCGATTGAGACGACTTCTTCCGCCTTGTCGTCATCGAGTTCCTGGAGAATGAGGCCGAGGATGGCCTGGCTGCGTTCCGCGGGCGAGAGGGCCCCGAGCCATCCGCCGCCGAGGTTTTCGCCGGCGCTATCTTCGCTCGCGGCGCGGTCGGCCGATCGCAGCGCCGACCCATCCAAGTCCCGGTCTGCGCCGTCGGCTGCATTTGGGACGATTTTTAGGACGGCCTTTTGACGCGCCGCCTGACGTGGTTCGAGATTCAGTTCAGTCCTCCTTCAAGACGCGGAACCGTCTCCGCCTCTTTAACTTAGTCCTCCGGCAGCGATCCGCCAACACGCATTGCGCGCCTTCAGTGTTACTAATTTGGCACAAAGGCCGCGCCCCATTGGCGTAATCATTGGCATAATCGTTAGCGCAATGGCCGACATTTTATTCAGCGGCGCGCTTTCTGTGTTCGGTCGCCGATTCTGGGTTCCGGGTTGAGGCGATGAACGTCCATGCGGGCGGCGCGGCGGCCGGAAGGTCGCCGGCCTGATCTTCGTTCAGGCGAAAGACTTCGAGCGCTTCTGCCGCCTCGCTGCGCAGGGCGTCGTTGACCTCGCCCGGGCCATAGCCGGGGCGGTTGAACACCGCGATCGGGACGAGCTCACAGATCCGCCGCCAGTCCTTCCAGCGATGGAACCCGGCGAGCGAGTCCGCGCCCATCAGCCAGATGATGCTGGCGCCGGGCGAGAGGTCGCGCATGGTCTGCAGCGTATCGACCGTATACTGAAGACCGAAACGGTCTTCGAAGTTCGAGATGACGATGCGCGGATGGCGGGCAACCTCGCGCGCCCGCGTCAGGCGCGCTGAATAGGGCGCGAATTCCGCCGGGTCTTTCAAGGGGTTTGCCGGCGAGACGAGCCACCACACGGCGTCGAGATCGAAGAGCTTGATCGCTTCGAGAGAAATCTCGCGGTGCCCTTCATGGGCAGGATTGAACGAGCCGCCGAGAAGGCCCAGACGCGGCGCCTTCTGTCGGCCAGGCGGTAGCGTCGTCATGGGGTCCATCCGTCTGCTTCTGCGCCGTCTGCCAGCTGCTCAATTGCGCCGACCGTCGCCGCTTCCGCCAGGGCACCGTTGCGCAAGTTCATGAGGTCGCGCAACAGCGCGGGCAGGCCGTCTCGGGAAACGCCGGAGATCGCGCGCGCAGGCTGGCCCGATGCGCGCGATAGCGCCTTCAGCTTTTTCGTTCTTTCGGCAGCCGTCAGCGCATCGATCTTGTTCAGGCAGACGATCTCGCGCTTTTCCTCAAGCCCATGCCCGTACGCTGATAGTTCGTCGCGCACGGTCCGATAGGCCCCAGCGACGTCTTCCTGCGCGCCGTCGACGAGATGAACGATCGCAGTGCAGCGTTCGATATGACCGAGGAACCGGTCGCCAATGCCCGCTCCTTCATGGGCTCCCTCGATCAGGCCCGGAATGTCGGCCAGCACAAAGCTTTCGCCCTCGCTGACCCGCACGACGCCAAGGCCCGGGTGGAGCGTCGTGAACGGATAATCGGCGATTTTGGGCTTGGCCGCCGACACCGCGGCGAGAAACGTCGATTTGCCGGCGTTGGGCAGTCCGACGAGACCGAAATCGGCGATCAGTTTCAGGCGCAACCAGATTGTGCGCTCTTCGCCCGGCTGGCCGGGATTGGCCCGGCGCGGCGCGCGATTGGTCGACGTCTTGAAACGGGAGTTGCCGAACCCGCCATTGCCCCCGCGCGCCAGCAGGGCGCGCATGCCCGGCTTGTCGAGGTCAGCGATGAGGGTCTCTTCGTCTTCTTCGAAAATCTGCGTGCCGACCGGTACCTTGATGATGACGTCGTCGGCGTCTGCGCCCGTGCAGTTCGAGCCCTCGCCGGGCCGACCGCCTGCTGCGCGGTGGTGCTGAAGGAAGCGAAAATCGATCAGCGTGTTGAGGTTCTCTACCGCCTCGGCGAAGACGTGCCCGCCGCGTCCGCCGTCGCCGCCATTGGGGCCGCCGAACTCGATGAATTTCTCACGGCGGAACGACAGGCAGCCGGGGCCGCCCGCGCCGCTTTCAATATAGATTTTGGCCCGGTCGAGGAATTTCATCCGCGCTATATAGCGATTTTTTCCACAGGAGCCAGTTCCGCAAAGGGCGCACTGTCCGAAGGGCGTGCCGTTCGCGTCCGATGCGGCTACGGTGCGCCGCGCAAGAACGGAGAATCGCCAACAATGCCGTCCTCTATCGATGTGCTCTTCACGCCCTTTACACTCGGGAAGATGCGCCTGCCGAACCGTTTCGTCATGGCGCCGATGTCGCGATCCTTCTCACCCGGCAACGTCCCCGGGGCGGACGTCGCAGCCTATTACCGTCGCCGCGCCGAAGGCGGCGTCGGGCTGATCCTGTCGGAGGGCGTCTCGACCAATGAGGCAACGGCGACTGGCACGCCGAACGTGCCCAACGTCGTGACGGAAGCGGCGAAGGCGGGCTGGCGGCGGGTCAGCGAAGAGGTTCGGGCGGCTGGCGGCCTGATGGGGCTCCAGCTCTGGCATGAAGGGCCCTATCGGAACCCTTTGAAATCCTCCCGTCCAGACGTCCCTTCCTGGTCGGCGTCGGGGTTCAAACTTGCCGATAAGCCGCTCTGGAACCCGATGACGGAGGCCGAAATCGAGACAGCCATTGAGGAATTCGTCGCTGCAGCGGTAGCCGCGCGCGATCTTGGGTTCGCCTGCGCCGAATTCCATGGCGCTCACAGCTATCTCCTCGACAGCTTCTTCTGGGCCGAGACGAATCACAGAACCGACCGCTGGGGCGGCGACTGGGCGGGACGCACGCGGTTCGCCGCCGAGATTATCCGACGGTCGCGCGCCGCGGTTGGCCCTGATTTTCCGCTCATCATCCGCCTGTCGCAGTGGAAACAGCAGGATTTTGCGGCTCTGTCGGCCGGCTCGCCCGCTGAACTTGAGCAATGGCTGGCCCCCCTCGTGGACGCCGGGATTGATGCGTTCCACTGCTCGCAGCGGCGGTTCTGGGAGCCCACTTTCGAGGGCTCGGACCTCAATTTCGCCGGCTGGGCGAAAAAACTGACGGGCAAACCGTCGATTTCGGTCGGTTCTGTCGGCCTATCAGGAGAATTCACAGCCGCCTATTCCGGCGAGGTGGCTGAGCCCGCGAGCCTCGATCAGCTTGTGGAACGCATGGAGCGGGAAGAATTCGACCTCATCGCGGTCGGCCGCGCGCTGCTGCAGGACCCTCAGTGGGTCGAAAAAATCAGGGCCGGACGCACGGCGGACTTGCTGCCTTTTTCTCGGGATGCGATGGCGACCCTCAACTGATCCCACTTGATTTAGCGTCTGAACAGGTGCGTCAGGATGCGTCCGGCGTTGCGTGGCCAAGGTCTACGCCCGCTGCGGTCGCGTATAGGGATCAACGAAGGATGCGCGCATGATCACCGTCCACCATCTCGAAAACTCACGGTCCCAGCGGGTGTTGTGGCTGCTGGAAGAGCTTGGCGTTCCCTACGAAGTGAAGCGGTACGAGCGCGACAAGACGACGAGCCTGGCGCCGCCGGAACTGCGCGAGGTCCATCCGCTCGGCAAGTCGCCCGTGATCGACGATGACGGCCTTGTCATCGCCGAAACCGGCGCGATCATCGAATATCTCGTCGAGCGCTATGGTGAGGGGCGGCTCGTACCGGCGGCCGGGTCGGCTGAGAAGCGCCGCTATACCTACTGGCTGCATTTCGCCGAGGGCAGCGCGATGACGCAGTTGATCCTCCGCTTGTTCTTTACACGCATCAAAGAAGCGAAGATGCCGTTTTTCGCCAAGCCGATTGCGGCCGGAATCGCAGACCGCGTGCTCGATTCATATGTCGATCCCAACATCGCAAGTCAGCTTGCCTTTATCGAGGCCGAGCTTGGCAAGAGCAAATGGCTCGCCGGCGAGGAATTTTCAGCCGCAGATATCCAGATGAGCTTTCCGCTGGAGGCGGCTGCGGCGCGCGCCGGGCTTGGAGGCTTCCCGCGTATCGTCGCCTATCTGAAGATGATCCACTCGCGGCCCGCGTATGCGCGCGCGCTCGAGCGCGGCGGCCCTTACGCTTACGCCTGATCTGTTCTTTATTCCGTCAGGCCGTATTTTTCCGTAAAGCGTCAGTCGGCCTTTGTCGCGGTCATCATGTAGTTGACCGAGTTGTCCTCGACGATCCGCCAGGCGTCGAGCAGCGGTTGATAGGCAACGCCTGCGGTTGCTGTCACCGTCATCCCCGCCTCGCGGAGCGGCCGGGCGATTTCTTCAGGCTTGAGAAACTTGCGCGGGTCGTGCGTGCCGCGAGGCAGCCAGCGGAGCACATATTCAGCCCCGACTTTCGCGAGGGCGAACGCCTTGAGCGTCCGGTTGATGGTGGCGACGATCATCAGCCCGCCCGGCCGGACAAGCGCCGCCGAGCTTTTCAAAAACAGGTCAGGGTCGGCGACGTGCTCAACCGCCTCAAGGTTGAGAACGATGTCAAACGCCGGTTCGCCGGCGGCGACGAGCGCTTCAACGGTTCCGGCCCGGTAATCGATATCGAGCCCGCCTTGAAGGGCATGGGTTTGCGCGGTCTTCACATTGCGTTCGGAGGCGTCGACGCCAACGACCTCAGCGCCGAGGCGCCGCATCGGCTCGGCCACAAGACCGCCGCCGCATCCCACATCCAGAAGGCGTAACCCCTTAAGCGGCGCCTTCTCGCGCCGGTCGCGACCGAAATGGGCGCAAATCGCGTCGCGAATATAGGCGAGCCGCACGGGATTGAATTTGTGCAAAGGGCGGAACTTGCCAAACGGATCCCACCATTCCTCGGCAATACGGGAGAATTTTTCGACCTCGGCGGGATCGATCGTTGCGTTGGCGGCGTTTGACATGGGTTCTCCCCGGAGCATCGTCGCCCCATAAGTCTTTTCATCAGGTTCTTTGACAGAGATGGCCCGCCCATACTACGCCGAAAAGGCGGCGATCCACCGCAGGGCGGCGCGCGGCATGCGCACTTCATGCGTGCCTGTTCGGTGCATGATTATCAGAGAGGCTGAGGCGTCGAACCATGGGACGCATCGTAATGAAATTTGGGGGCACATCGGTCGCTGATGTAGAGCGGATCCGTCGCGCCGCAGCCTTCGTCAAACGTGAGGCTGACGCCGGCCATTCGGTCGTCGTTACAGTTTCAGCGATGGCAGGGGAGACAAACCGCCTCGCCGCCCTTTGCGCCGATGCGGGGCCGCCGAGCCCGTCGCTCGACGCGCGCAATGTCGAATATGACGCCGTTGTCGCAAGCGGCGAACAAGTGACGTCAGGGCTTCTTGCGCTCGCCTTGCAGAAGATGGGCTACCGGGCCCGGTCATGGCAGGGCTGGCAGATCCCGCTGCGCACGGACGCCGCCCATGGCAAGGCCCGCATCGAAGGGATCGACGAGCAGCGCCTCGGCGCGGCCATTGACAGCGGAGAAATCGCCGTCGTCGCCGGCTTTCAGGGCGTGGCCCCCGGCGAGCGTATTTCGACGCTGGGTCGTGGCGGGTCGGACACGACAGCGGTGGCGCTGGCGGCGGCCCTCGGCGCAGATCGCTGCGACATCTATACGGACGTGGACGGGGTCTACACGACCGATCCCCGGATTTGCCGGCCCGCGCGCCGGTTATCGCGCCTTTCTTATGAAGAGATGCTCGAAATGGCGTCGCTGGGCGCAAAAGTTCTGCAGACGCGTTCCGTCGAACTGGCGATGGCGTATAAGGTTCGCGTGAGGGTCTTGTCGAGCTTCGACGCGCCCGATGCGCCGGGTCCCGGAACGCTCATCTGCGACGAGGATGAAATCGTGGAAAAGAAAATTGTCAGCGCCATCTCGCTGTCCCGCGACGAGGCGAAAATCAGTCTTTTGTCTGTGCCCGACGAGCCCGGGCGGGCGGCGGCGATCTTCACGCTTCTCTCCGAGGCGGGCGTCAACGTCGACATGATCGTGCAGAGCCCCTCGCGCCAGGCGGGCGCGAATATTTCTTTCACCATGAGCGCCGGCGATTTCGACCGCGCAGTCGAGGCGTTGACCGCTGCGCAGCCGCGCATTGGCTTCGTCGCCATGCAATCCGACCGCGACATCGTCAAGGTTTCGGTGATCGGCGTCGGCATGCGCAGCCATACCGGCGTCGCCTCGACGATGTTCCGGACGCTTGCCGAGAAAGGCATCAACATCCAGAATATCTCCACCTCAGAGATCAAAATCAGTGTTCTGATCAACACGGAATATGCCGAACTGGCCGTGCGCGCGCTGCATCAGGCCTATGGGCTTGAACGTCCGGCGAGCGCCGCCTGATGGCGGGCGGGCTGAGATGACGATAGAAAACACGCGTCCCGCTTTCGGCGGCCATGGCGATCGCGGCATCACGGTGCTCCTGCGCCGGATGCACGACGCGGTGGCGTCGGAAGCGACGATCCAGGAACGCCTCGATCACCTGACGCGGATCATCGCGGGGCACATCGTCGCGGATGTGTGTTCGATCTATCTCCGTCTGCCTTCGGACGATCTGGAGTTGTTCTCTACGGAAGGCCTCAATCGCGAAGCGGTCCACCTGACTCGCATGAAGTGGGGCGAGGGGCTTGTCGGCGTCGTCGCCGCGACGCAGCGCCCGCTGGTGACCGCGGACGCCCCGCTGCACCCGGCCTTTTCATATCGTCCGGAAACGGGCGAAGATCCATTGCATTCCTTCCTCGGCGTGCCGCTTATCCGGTCGGGAAAATCGCTTGGCGTGCTGGTCCTTCAGAACCGGACGAGCCGACGGTATACGGACGAAGAGGTTGAGGCCGCGCAGGCCGTAGCGATCCTCCTTGCCGAGATTGCAGCGTCAGGCGAACTGCTCGACGCTGCGACGACGACCGCCGTTGGCGTTGTGCTGCGCGGGCCGCAGGAGCTTGAGGGGTCGGGTCTCGTTCCAGGCGTTGCGATCGGGCGCGCCGCGTTCCACGAGCCCGCGACGCCCAAGCATAAAGTGTTCGCGAAGGACACAGGCCTTGAAGCCGACCGGCTGGAGGAAGGTCTTGCCAGCCTGCGCGCCTCGGTAGACGAGCTGCTGGCGCGTCAGACCCTCGGCGGCGCCTCGCGCGAGGTGCTCGAGACCTATCGACTGTTCGCCTATGACCGCGGCTGGAAAGAGCGCTTGCGCGCAGCAGTGTTTTCAGGGCTGACAGCCGAGGCGGCGGTCGAACAGGTGCAGGCTGAAAACCGCACGCGCATGGCGCAGGCGAAAGATCCCTATCTGCGCGAGCGGATGCACGATCTGGACGATCTCGCCTGGCGGCTCCTGCGCCATTTGAGCGGCGACGGCGAGACGAACGGGCGCGCCATTCCCGAGGAAGCAATCGTCATCGCACGGATGATGGGGCCGGCGGACCTCCTCGAATATGACCGCGAGCGGCTGAAAGGCCTCGTGCTTGCTGAAGCCTCAGAGACGTCGCACGTCGCGATCGTCGCCCGGGCGCTGGGCGTGCCGCTCGTCGCAGGCGTCGATAATGCGCTGGCTATAGCGGAAGAGGGCGACGCCATCGTCATCGACGGCGAGACCGGGGCCGTCCACATCCGGCCGAAGCCCGAAATTATTGCAAGCTATGCTGAAAAACGCGCGCTCCTGTCGGAGGAGCAAGCCGCGCTGTTGAAGGAAAGCCAGCTTCCCTCGATCACCCGCGACGGCGCGCCGGTGGAAATACTGATGAACGCCGGCATAGCGCTCGACATGGCGCATCTCGGCCGCACAGGCGCGGCGGGCGTGGGGCTCTTCCGCACCGAACTGCAATTTCTCATCGGCGCGCAGCTGCCGCGCGTCGCGGCGCAGGAACGGCTCTATCGCGAGATATTTGCGCTGGCGGGAGACCGGCCGGTGGTTTTCCGCACGGCCGATCTCGGGGGCGACAAGTCGGCGGGGTATATGCAGCGCCGGGCGGAAGCCAATCCAGCGATGGGCTGGCGGGGGTTGCGCATGGCGATCGAGCGTCCGGGCTTGTTGCGAGCCCAGTTGCGGGCCCTGCTTGCGGCGGGCGCGGGCCGCGACCTGCGCCTGCTTTTCCCGATGGTCACCCTTGCCTCAGAGATCGACGTCGCCCGCGAGTTGCTGGATCGCGAGATCGATTTCCGCCGCCGGCGCGGTCACGAATTGCCGTCGAGAATTGAGATCGGCGCAATGATCGAGACGACGGCCGCCGCTTGGCGTCTGCAGGAGATCGCCGCCCGGGTCGATTTTCTCTCCGTAGGCGGAAATGACCTCGCGCAGTTCTATTTCGCCGCCGATCGCGAATCGGAAATGACGCAAAGGCGCTATGACCCGCTCGACGCCGGTTTCCTCGCTTTTCTCGGCATGATCGTGAATAAGGCGAACGCCAGCGGCAAACCGTTGTCTTTCTGCGGGGAGCACGCTGCCGATCCGCTCGTCGCGGCTGCGCTCATCGGCGTCGGCGTCCGTCGGATCTCGATCTCCGCCTCGGCCGTTGGCGGCTTGCGCCGCCTCGTGCGCTCAGTCGACGCGGCGGCGCTCGCCGAATGGTTCGCCGCGCGAATTGAAACGTCGTCAGGCAGCCTGCGCGCGGAGATTGCCGCCATGTTGCGGACGCAGGGCGCGGCGGTTGGTTAACAATTCATTAGAACATGGCCCGATAGATGCTAGCGGTCTGGCGCCTGTCGGTGAATTGGAACCCTTCGTTCGATAAAATTTACGCGCGAGGCAAAAGGAACTTTTGTTTTTCGCAGCCCGCATCGGCTATGATGTCGAGTAAAGCGGCGTTGCGTTGAGGGCGGTGTCAAGGTGTCGGCGACGAACGGAGCGGCAACGAACGGGTCTGCCGAGATCTTTGAGCTTGGCGACGCGCGTGCGCGCCGCCGCGCCACTGAGATAGACCCGGCGAACTTTCTTGCGGTCGGGCCTTATCTCGAAGCCGTCCGCGAAGCGGCGAGCATCTCCGTCGCCGCCATGTCGGAACGCACGCACATCCGGGTCTCCTACATCGAAGCGATTGAACGGATGGACGTCGCGGCGTTGCCGTCCAAGGCCTTTGCAACCGGATTTGTACGCGTTTACGCCGACGCGCTTGGCCTGAACGGCGAGGCGATCGCCG
>JBGTFV010000314.1:0-3129 GCA_041747095.1 Parvularculaceae bacterium | reverse complement strand
GTCGAGACGCCGGAAGAACGCGCCGCCGCCGAGGCCGCCCTCGCCGACGCGCAGGCCGCGCTCGGCAAGCCGATCGTGACGCCTGTCCGCGAGCGGACGACCTTCACCGTCGCCGAGGACTATCACCAGGATTATTACAAGAAGAACCCGCTGCGCTATACGACCTACCGCACGGGCTGCGGCCGCGACCGGCGCATCAGCGCACTCTGGGGCAAGGCGGAGTAGATTGGAGCCGCGCCGCCAACTCTGTCATCCCGGACGCCGCAGGCGATCCGGGATCGCGACTCTGATGAGGATCAGTTGAGAGCAAGTCGGGCAAGCATCGCATTGCGCCATCCGCCCTGTCTTGCTGTGAAATCAAAGAGACAAAATGAAAACCTATCGCCCGCTCGACTTCACAGGCGCGAAAGCCTGGGACGCCCTCGACATAGAATTTATCGAGAACGCGACGATCCGCCTTCACTGGACCGATCAACCTTACAAGTGGCACGTAAATGACGGGCCCGAGGTGTTCGTTGTGCTCGACGGCGCCGTTGACATGCGTGTTCGCGTCGATGGCGAAGAGGAAGTAATCCGGCTCGAAACGGGGGATGTGTTTCACGCACAGGATGGCGATGAACACGTCGCCCATCCCGATGGCGCCGCCCGGGTGCTGGTCGTCGAGAGACAGGGCAGCATATGACGCTCTCGGCAGGTACGGCGGGGTGAACCCCGCCCTACGCTGGCTGTGCAGCAAGTCCTGTCATCCCGGACGCCGCAGGCGATCCGGGATCTAGTAAGGCCCGACAAAGATGAGATCCCGGCTCGTCGCTTCCGCTCCGGCCGGGATGACGCGAGGGCAGCGCCCGCTCCTTCCTTGATCTGGAAATGGGCCTTAGCAGCAAGGTAGAGCGGGTCGAGCGCAGCGACACCCGCCATCGGACTCATCCGCAACCAAACAGGTCATGCCCGAAACATCGAGGCCCCGCCGGCTCTACATGCGCGATGGCGGCGCGCTACTCTTTTCAATCATTTGTTCGGTGGGTGTCGATGCGCTTGGGCTGTCCTACGCTGGTTCATTAAGCGCGATGCAGTACATCAATGCAAGTACATTAATAATTATCTTTCACAATGCAACTTCAGAGCAAGCAAGCTCGGCGAATGTTACCTTTCTCAACGCGCCGTTTTGCGCTTCCCGAGTTTGTGACCCGAAATACGCCTTTGATCACGCCTAGTTTATCGTGGCAGTCGCTCGTGAAGGAGCACCGGCAAGATGGATATCGCACATCCCAGTCATGATCGCGTGCGGTCTGCGCTCATGAGGGCGTGCGCCGGCCTTGCATTTGTTCTCGCCGCCAGCGCAGCGGCCGGATGCGGGCCGGTTGACGTTGGCACGGCGCTCAGGACAGGAAAACTCGGGCCTTCGTTCGATTATCGAATGTATGTGAGCGGGGAGTTCGCCGGCGAGGATTTCGTCATCGAAGAGATCGTCACCTGCAAGCCCAAGCGGCTCAGCGGCGGCATCGGGGGAGGGTCACGTCTGTCGTACTCTCCTACCCGAAAATCCTTTGGGCTGCAGTTCGGCCGCCGCGCCCTGTTCGTTTCGACCGTGAATGTATGCGGCGCTGTAGCCGACGCGCGATTTTCGGCAGCAAGAGCGCTGGCTGACGGCTTCGAACCGACCGGCAAGTATAGCCTGGCGCCACTAATCTATTCTATTGATGATTACGAGTCGCCTACGGAGGTCACAGTTCACCTCCGAGAAATCGGGGAATCGTTTTCCGGCGTGGCAATAAAGTCGGCTTATGGCGATTTTGATAATCTGGCTTTAACAACCGGCAGCTCGCAAATGCTACTTGATGATCGGTTTGATCCGCGCGGAAAATTTGTTGGCGCGGGGGGCGTTCTCCTCGTTCACCTCGGGCCTGATGAATCCACTGAAGCAATTAATCGCGAAAATAGTGAGACAGTCAGTACGCTTTTTAGTCGTCTAATGAATGGCAAGGTATTGGTGTCGTACGATCTTGGTTTCAAAGGGCGATTTAATTACTATTACGCAGCGCGTAATATATTAGACAAATCTTACGAAACGAAACAATATGATAACGCTATAGAAGCGACAGACATAGGAGTTAGGAATATTACTTACACACGATTGGTGCAAAATAAAGCGAGATTTTTAAAATGGCCTTCTGGAGACGTTGAAATTTTTAATCCAAATATTAATAAATACTCCGGAACCATTATTGAAAATAATAATTCATCGTACGAAATCATATCTGTATATTTTTCTCTTTAAACTACCAAAAGCGTAAAGAGATGAACAAAAATGCCCTCGAACATCATTCTGTCGCGGCTCTGGGCATGGATTTATGAGGATAACGGAAAGGTAGAGCGGGTCGAGCGCAGCGACACCCGCCATCGGATTCATCCGCAAACGAACAGCTTGCGCCCCGGCCATCAAGACACCATCGGTTCCACGTGCGCGATGGCGGCGCGCCACTCTTTTCAATCATTTGTTCGGCGGGCGTCGCTGCGCACGGGCCCACCCTACGCTCGGTTAGCTCGACCCTACCCCACCTTCGGCTGCTGCTGGGTGATGCAGTGGAACGAGCCGCCGCCCGTCAACAGGTGCGAAGAGTCGAGCGCGTAGAACCACGGGCGGTCCATCGCGTCTTCAAGGATTTCGAGGCATTCGAGCGCGCTTTCATCCTCGCCCGTCAGACCGCCATATGACGGCATGACGACGGACTGATTGCCAATATAAAAGTTCATGTGGCTGGCGGGCGCGACCTCGCCTTCGCTCAGCGCGCGCCCTGGCGACGGGATTTCGATCACTTCGAGTTTGCGCCCGGCCGCATCGGTCGCCGCCGCGAGCGTCTTGCGGATGGCGTTGAGGATTTCCGCGTTCGGATCGTCGGCGCCGTTCGGCCGCATACAGACGATGCGCCCCGGCGCGATGAAACGCGCGACGTTGTCCACATGCCCGTCGGTGTGATCGCCGATGAGGCCCTCATCGAGCCAGATGACTTTTTCCGCGCCGATCGCCTCGCGCAGCGTCGCCTCGACGTCCGCCTCCGACATGCCGGGATTGCGGTTCGGGTTCAGAAGGCATTGCCGGGTCGTCACCAGCGTGCCCTCGCCGTCGAC
>JBGTFV010000313.1:0-1734 GCA_041747095.1 Parvularculaceae bacterium | reverse complement strand
CTCATGGTCGGTCGCGAAGTCTCGCACCTCTACCCGCCTCCGCAAGGCGCGCCCCGTCGCGGTCAATCGACTGAACGAGCATCATGCGCGCGCCCCGGATCTCGCGGAACGACGTCGCGACATCAAGCAGGTCGTCGATCCGCGCTGGCGCCAGCCAATGCGTCGTCATGGTGCGCACCGCAAAGACCAGCGGCTCTGCGCGGGCGAGAAGGTCAGTGTGCGAAACCCCGCACGTGCGCAGCGCCTCGGTGCGGGCGCGTTCGAAGAAATGCAAGTACCGCGCGTGATAAACGACGCCCGAGAAATCGGTGTCTTCGTAATAGACCCTGATGCGGAAGTGATGATCGGACATGGCGCCGCTCACGCGCTATCGACTGACGAAGCGGCTAACATGGCGGAATAACCCGCCCGCGTCACGCGCGGACGGCTCACGTTCGGGATGATCAAGGACGATTGATCAGCCAGAAAATGACCGAGAGCGCGATGCTGATCAGGATCGACGTCATGATCGGCAGATAGAAGCGGAAATTCTCGCGCTCAATGACAATGTCGCCCGGCAGCCGGCCAAGCCCCAGGCGCTCGGCGACGAACCACAGAACGCCCGCCGCAATCAGAACAAGCCCGGCGATGATGAGAACCTTGCTCATATTCGGTAAGGCGCCTTCGCGTGCAATCCTCGGCAAGCCCGGCGACGATCAATGCGCCAGCAGCAGCGGGATTTGCGCCTTGCGCACCATGTGGCGGGTGAAACCGCCGAGCACGAGTTCGCGCCAGCGACTGTGCGAATAGGCCCCCATGACGACGAGATCGGCTTTCCACGCCGTCGCCTTCGCAAGGAACGTTTCTTCGGCCGCCTCGCCGACAGCCGGGAGCGCCACGATAGGGCTCGCCTTCACGGCGTGCAGACCGAGATAAGCGACAACCGCCTCCAGCGGGTCGACGTTCGGAGGCAACGCGCCGATGCAGACGACCGCGACTTCCTCTGCGAGCGCGAGGAACGGCAGCGCCGCGGCGAGCGCCCGGGCCGCTTCCCGGCCGCCATTCCAGCCAATAAGGACGCGGCGGGGGAAAGCGGGCTTCTCGCTTGCGCGACCGAGATAAACCGGCCTTCCCGAGCGGAAGACGGCCTCTTCGAGAATATCCGTATCGACGAGACGCGGCCCCTCGACCGGCGCATTGAGGCAGACGAGATCATGCAGGCGCGCGGCCCGCGCGACGTCAAACGGGAGCGACCCCGCCGTCTCGCGCCAGGTTGCGGAAAAGCCCGATGCGACCGCAGGCGCTTTTTCGGCGGCGACAATCTCGTCGAAGCCTTTCTTCATACGCGACGCGCGCGCGCCGATCGCCGCTTGCAGCGCCTCGAAATTCTCGTCGATGAGCGCAATGGGGGCCGGGTAATAGGCGCTTGCCGGAATGGACGGCGTTGGCCGGATGTGCAGCGCCTCGACATGGGCGTTGAACCGCCGCGCGAGCGCAAGACCGGTCAGAAGGCTCGCGCGGGCGACGTCTTCGTTCTGTAACGGCGCCAATATCGTTCGGATGGTCATGGCTCTGCTCCACTTGCTGGCGCGCGCTTGAGCGACGGGAGCGGCGTTGAGAACGAGCGAGGCAGACGCCGACGCGCCGCTGAGGTTAAATTAAGCCTGCCAGCGCTTTCGGCAAGACGCACCAGGTCCGCATTTTGCCTCCGCGTTCGGATGAAGTGGCCCTTCGGCGCTTACAGTTCTCAGTCGC
>JBGTFV010000312.1:0-8339 GCA_041747095.1 Parvularculaceae bacterium | reverse complement strand
CGCACGCCCATCTGCTGGGCATCGGGCTGCGCGAGTTGACGCTCAATCTTGAAGGCATCGGCTCGATTGAGGAACTGACGGACGTCCTCTCCGCAAACGTCACCGAGACGGCCAAGGGCGAGACGGTATACGGGCGCGGCTGGATCGAGACCAACTGGCGGGAGCGACGCTTCCCGACCCGGGACGATCTTGATGAAGTCAGCCCGGATCATCCGGTGATACTTGAGCGCGCCGATGGTCATGCGATGGTGATCAACTCCGCAGCGCTCGCCAAGGCAGGCATTGACGCGACGACGCCCGATCCTGCTGGCGGATCGATCGAACGCGACAGCGACGGGCGTCCGACCGGCGTTCTGATCGACAATGCGCAAAATCTGGTGGCGGGTCTCATCGTTCGCCCGTCAGTCGATGCAAAGCGCGCCGCGTTTGAAACGGGCAGCGAGGTTTATGCGCGGTACGGATGGACGGGCGTGCACAATATGTCGGTCGATCCCGATGACGTCTCGCTGATGGCGCAACTGGCAAGCGATCCGTCGGAAACGGGGGCCCGCGCACGGCTGGCGATCCGCGTCTATAACGCGCTCGATGCATCGGGGCTCGACTGGCTGGCGGCCAATGCACCGCACACGGATAAAACTGGGCGAATTGTCACGCGCGCCGTCAAACTCTACGCCGACGGCGCCCTCGGCTCGCGCGGCGCGGCGCTGACCGAGCCATATGCGGATCGGCCCGAAACCTCTGGGCTTCTGTTAATGGAAATGCCGCAGGCGCTTGAGGCGATGGCGCGGGCGCGTGACGCCGGCGTTCAGGTCGCCGCGCACGCGATCGGCGACCGGGGCAACCGGCTTGTTCTTGACTGGTTCGAGCAGTCCCTGCCCGAGAGCGATCGCAAATCGGCGCGCTGGCGGGTTGAGCATGCTCAAATCGTGCACACGGAGGATATTCCACGGTTCGCCCAGCTCAGCGCCATTGCCTCCATGCAGCCGAGCCATGCAATTGGCGACCTTTTCTTTGCGCCCGACCGGCTTGGCCCTGCCCGGCTTGACGGAGCCTATGCTTGGAGGTCGCTGCTCGACGCCGGCGCGGTCATCGCCGGTGGTTCGGATGCGCCTGTCGAGCGCGGCGATCCGCTGATCGAGTTCTACGCCGCCGTGGCGCGCCGCAGCCTTGATGGGTTCTCGAACGAAGACTGGCGTCCGGGGCAAGCGGTTTCGCGCGCTGAGGCGCTCGCAATGTTCACCTCCGCGCCGGCGTTTGCTTCCTTTTCCGAGGATCGGCTCGGCACGATCGAAGTCGGCAAGGCCGCCGATTTTACTGCGTTCTCAGCCGATATCATGACCATTCCGCCGGAAGAGATCCTGCGGGCGAAAGCCGTGCTGACGGTGGTCGAGGGTGAGATAATTTATGACGGGCGCGAGCGGTCGTCGGATGAATGAAGGCGCCGCGCGCTGAGGCGGGCCAAAAGAGCCGGCTCGCGCAATGCCGTAATCGCAAAACCGATCAGCGACGCGTGAAACATCAGCGAGGCAAGGTCCGGCTCTGACAGGCGCCAAACCAGGGCAAGCGCCGCAAACGCGCCGGCCACGATTGCGATGTAGATAGCCGCAAGGCGCGCAGAGGCAGGCTGTCCGAGGCGCCACCAAACGGCGGCGGCAATCGGCAGCGCGAACGCCAGCTTAACGACAGCCATGCCGCGAAGGAGGCGCGAAAGCTCAGGGTCGGCGGTAAGGGCGGCGCTCGGTTCGGCCAAAGCGAGGCCGGCGCCGGTCGCAAGCATTACCGTCAGCACAAGCCCAACCCGTCGCGAGAGAAATCCGTCGCGCGCGGCGTCGACAGTCTCTGGCGCGGTTACGACTGGAAGCGCGACTGGTGGAAGCGCGACTGGGCGAATTTGCGGAGAGTTGTCGTAAGGAGCCATGAGTGGAAGATAACGCCGCGCTGTGACGAGCGCCAGCCGTCAGGTGGCGAACAGGCTTTCAGGGCGTTCGAAGCATTTGAACTCGAGAGCGTTTCCGGCAGGGTCGAGCAGGAAGAACGTCCCCTGCTCTCCGGGCTCTCCCTTGAAGCGGATATCCGGCTCGATCAGAAATTGAACATCGGCGCGCCGCAACCGATCCGCGAGGGCGCGCCAGCTGGCCGGGCTGAGAACGACGCCGAAATGGCGCACCGGCACATCGTGAGCGTCAACAGGGTTTGTCCTCGTCTCGCCGCAGGCGTCCGCTGCGAGGTGAACAACGAGTTGATGTCCGAAAAAGTTGAAATCGATCCATTGCGCAGACTGCCGTCCTTTCGGGCACTCGAGCAGACCGCCGTAAAAGGCGTTGGCCGCAGCGAGATCGTCAACCGGAATGGCGAGATGGAATGGGGGTGTGCCAGATTGGGTCATTCCTCAGCGGGCCTTCACGCGATAGCCGGTGCAATCAAGCCTTGTTCTGTCACGACCCGGCATGGCAGACAAACGCAAACAGCGCCGGGACCGTCCAGACCGGAACCGTCTGGAAACGTCCGGCCGATAAAAAGGAAACGCCCTCAGATGTCCGCCCCATTCATCCCGCTTACCAGCGGCTTTTTCGTCGCCCCGCAGATCGACGCCGGTGACGTTGCGCGCGCCGAGGCGCTCGGCGTCAAGCTGATCATCAACAACCGTCCTGACGGGGAAGAGCCGGGTCAACCGGCGGGCGCATCGATCAAGGCGGCCGCCGAGGCTGTCGGCATCGAATATATGTTCGTCCCCATTGGCGGTCAGGGCGTAACCGACGCCCACCTCGATCAGATCGATGCAGCCCTTGCGCGCCACAAGGATGCGCCGATCCTCGCCTATTGCCGCTCCGGTACGCGGTCCGCGACGGTGCATGCGCTGGCGGCAGCCCGCCGGGGCGAGAACGCCGATGCGCTCATCAGTCAAGCGGCCGAAGCCGGTTACAATCTAGCTGGCTTGCGCCCGCGACTGGCGGCGCTTTCGTCTTCAGCGGGCTAGAGAGCCGACGCTGTCGGCTAGTGGTGGATGACAAGGCGGGCGCTAGCGGAGGCCGCCGGAATGGCGATCGTTTCGGTCAGCGTGACCCCGCAGTTCAGCGGCTCCATGCGGCGGCCGTCGCCGTCCGTCGCGCGGGAATCCATTCCCTCGCCGCAATCAAGGAAGCTCCCCGGTTCGCGCTCAATCGAAAAGAGCCAATTGGGCGGCGCGGAGATATAGGCCCGGTCCGTAACCCCTCCGGACGCTTCACCCAGCGCAAGCGAGCCTGCTGATGCGTGGGCGGGCTCCGGTTTGAGGCGCGCCGAATCTCCGGCGATCGCCATTCCGCCCCAAAATCCGAGCGCTGTCCCAAAAAGGGCTACGAGAAATGCCGGGAGGTGCTTCCGAATGAAACGCATGCCGCCCGATTCGCAAAAGGCGGGCCGCCCATCGCGGAGAGTTCATTTCCCGCGCGACGTGGTAAATTCGATGATGTAGAGGCGTCGCGCAGCAGCAGAGCAGAAGCGGTATGTCCCTGTTCGGGGAATTCGAGTTCGAGGGCGGGCAGATCGTCGCCAAGGAAACCGGCGCGCAAATCGCGATCACGCCTGAGGCGGCGGTCGATGCGGTGCGCATCGTCGGGTTTGTCGGGCTCGTACAAGGATTGCGCGCCACCCGCGTCTTGCGCGGACGGGGGCCGCGCGCGCGCATTTCTTTCTTTCCGAAGAAACCACACTCGTATTATGCGATCTGGCCCGTTTGCGCCCTGGCTGAGGTTAAAATCGTCGACGACCCGGCGGAGGCGGACCTCCATTTTTATTTCGAAGACCGCGACTATCTCAGCGCGCCGCGCCCCGCGCCATCGCCCAAACCGTCTTTCAACATCGGCTGTTTTGACATTCGAAAAAGCGTCGTCGCTGCAGCCTTCGAAGCAACGTTTGGCTATAGCCTCACAATCGATCCGTCTTCGTGGAACGGTCCCGCCGTCGAGAAATCTGAGGCGAACGGTAAACATGACGGCCAGATCGTTGTGTGTCCGCTTGCGGCCCCCCGCGCTGACCGCGTCTACCAACGGCTTATCGACAACACGTTCGACGGCAGGGAATATATAGACATCCGCACGCCGATCGTTGGCGGGCGTATTCCGTTTGTTTATCTGAAACGTCGCACAAGAACGCTGCGTTTTTCGAACGAAAACCATCGCGTTGATATTGTCGAGGCGAGCGCCATGCTGTCGCCGACGGAGCAGGCCCAGATCGCTGCGCTCGCGCGCGCGATGTCGCTCGATTTCGGCGGCCTTGATGTGTTGCGCGACCGCGAAGATGGCCGCATCTATGTTGTCGACGTCAACAAGACCGACATGGGCCCGCCATCGGCCCTGTCAGTGAAGGGCAAGATGCGGGCGATGCGCGGGCTGGCGGATGCATTCGGCGAGCTGGTCGACCGACGTCTGGCGACCACCGCCGCCGAAAAGGTCGTGGCGCTTTGACCGCCATTCCATTCGTCAAGGACATCGACTTCGCCTACGGCGCCGTCGACCGTTTGTCGCCGCTCATCCGCCGCGTCATCGCTCGCAATCCAGGCCCGTTCACCTATACTGGCAGCGGCACATACATCATTGGCCAAGATCACGGCCCGCTCGCCGTCATTGATCCGGGTCCGGATTTAACGGAACATGTCGATGCGCTGATGGCGGCTATCGGTTCTGCTACCGTCAGCCACATTCTGATCACGCATACCCATCGCGACCACTGCGGAGCCGCTGCCGCCTTCGCCGAACGCACCGGCGCACGAACGTTTGGCGGCGGACCCCATCCGCGCCAGAGAGGCAATACCGGCGCGCCGGCGCTGGAAGAAGGCGGCGATCTCGGCTTTTCGCCGGATGAAGTTCTTGCCGACGGCGCGACGGTCGAATGCGATGGATGGTCGATGCGCGCCGTCGCAACGCCGGGCCATCTGCCGAACCATTTGTGCTTTGCGCTGACAAGCGAAGGCGCGCTCTTTACCGGCGACCACGTCATGGGCTGGTCGACGACGGTCGTCGCGCCGCCGGAAGGCGATATGGGGGATTATCTCACCAGTCTCGATCGACTGCTCGCGCGGGACGATGAGATTTATTACCCGACCCATGGCGCGCCGATCCGTAATCCGAAAGCGTTCGTGCGCGCGATCAGGGCGCACCGGCGCATCCGCGATGGCCAGATCCTCGATCAATTGAAGCGTGGGCATACGCGCATTACTGACATCGTACCGGCGATGTACGCGGAGATTGACCCAAGGCTGCACCCGGCAGCCGCGCTGAATGTGCTTGCGCACCTCATCCGCCTTGTTCGGATTGGAGAAGTGACGTGTGACGGCGAGCCGTCCGCCGAAGCGACGTTCGAAGTCGCCTGATAAGGCGGTGACGCGCCGTCAGGGATAGAGCCGCGTCGTCGTCCAGATTGCGCCCTGCCGGCGGAACAATAGCCTGTCATGGAGACGGAACGGCCGGTTGACCCAGAACTCGATTTCGGTCGGTTCGACGACGTAACCGCGCCAGTAGGCTGGCCGGACCGCGTCGCGTCCCTCATAGGCGGCGACCGTCTCGTCATAGATGCGGCGCAGAGCCTCGGCGCTTTCAAGCGGGCGCGACTGCGCCGATGCGATGGCCGCAAGGCGTGCGCCGAGCGCGCGTTCGGCAAAATAGGCGTCGGTCGCGGCGTCACTGGCAAAAGCGACCTTGCCCCTCACGCGCACTTGCCGGCGGATTGACTTCCAATGAAAACACAGAGCCGCTTGGGGGTTCGCGGCGATGTCTTCGCCCTTCGCGCTTTCGGCGTTGGTGTAAAAACTGAACCCCTCGGCAGTCAGGTCTTTTAGCAAGACCATCCGCACGTCCGGCGCGCCGTCGGCCCCAGCGGTCGCGAGCGCCATGGCGTTCGGATCGTTGATCTCGCGAGCCTTCGCGAGGGCGAACCATTCCTCAAACAAGGCAAACGGATCGTCGCGGGTGAAAACGTCGCCTTGATCCTCGTCGACCCGATAGGCTTCCTCGCTTGGGGTGGGCGGAATGATTGGCGATTTCGCCATGGCTGGGCCTCCTGTCGCGCCTTAACTCTCCGGGACGCGAGATGTGTATAATATGCATCCCGCGAGGCTCCATAGGCGACACCATGTCCTTCAATACGTTCGGCCAGATGTTCCGTTTCACGAGCTGGGGCGAATCCCACGGCCCGGCGATTGGCTGCGTCATCGACGGCTGTCCGCCGGGGCTCGTCCTGCGCCCGGAATTTATCCAGCAAGCCCTCGATCAACGCCGGCCGGGGACGTCGAAATTCGTGACCCAGCGTCAGGAGCCGGATGCCGTGCGCATCGTGTCGGGCGTTTTCGAAGATGACCGCACCGACGGGCCGCGCACCACAGGCGCGCCGATCAGCCTGATCATCGACAATGTGGACCAGCGCTCAAAAGACTACAGCGATATCCGCGATAAATATCGCCCCGGTCATGCGGACTATACCTATGACGCCAAATACGGCCTCAGGGATTATCGCGGGGGCGGACGATCTTCCGCCCGGGAGACCGCGCCCCGCGTCGCCGCCGGCGCAGTCGCCCGACTGATCTTGAAATCTCTATACGGAGATTCCTTCGAAATCCGCGCCTGTCTCGTCCAGATGGGGCCGTTGACCATTGATCGCGCGCGCTTCGACTGGGCGCAAACAGCGCAAAACCCGTTCTGGTGCCCTGACGCCGTCGCGGCCAAGGAATGGGAATCACGCCTCGACGCCGCGCGCAAGGCGGGATCGTCTCTGGGCGCAACTGTCGAGGTCGTTGCGAGCGGCATCCCCGCGGGACTGGGCGCCCCGGTCTACGGAAAGCTCGACGCCGATCTTGCCTCCGCGTTGATGTCGATCAATGCCGTCAAAGGCGTCGAGATCGGCGCCGGGATGGGGGCGGCCGCTCTTTCGGGCGAGGAAAACGCAGATGAGATGCGGATCGAAAACGGTCGCCCCGTGTTCCTTTCCAATCAGGCGGGCGGCGTGCTCGGCGGTATCTCGACGGGCCAAGACATCGTCGCGCGGTTCGCCGTCAAGCCGACCTCGTCGATCCTCAGCCCGCGCCGGACCATCGACCGGTATGGCCGCGAGACCGATATTTCGACAAAAGGCCGACATGACCCCTGCGTCGGCATTCGCGCCGTCCCTGTTGGCGCGGCGATGATGGCCTGCGTGCTGGCGGACCATGCTCTTCGCCATCGCGGCCAATGCGGATGACGACATTGCCCGCACCGCACAAAGCGTGGAATGGTCGTTTCCATGAATCAGCCATCAAAATCGGAACAGCATCCACAAGGCTCGCCTGAGGCGCACGCTTTTCATGGCCAGCTGCTCCGTCTCTATGGTGGGTTTGAACGCGGCGTCGCCGCCGTTTTGCTGCTTGGGATGATCGTCGTCATCTGTCTTGCGGCGTGGAGCTTCCTGCGTTCGACCGCCGACGCAGTGATGGCGTCGGACGCGATCCTCGACTATCGCGCATTCCAGACGTTGTTCGACCGCGTCCTTGCGGCCGTTATCGCTCTGGAGCTCGCCCACTCCGTTCATCAGATGGTGACCGGCAAACACGGCCTCGCGCAGGTGAAGACAGTAATCATCATCGGCATTCTCGCCTGCGTTCGAAAATTGATCCTCCTTGAAATCGATACCTCGTCAGGCGCATTCTTGCTGGGCCTCGGCGGCATGATCGTCGCGCTCGGCGCGATTTACGCGCTCGTCCATTGGATTGAGCAACGCGGGTTCAATCTCGCGACCCATCGTTGAAACCAACCTGCCGTCAGGCTGCTTTGAATGTCGTGATCTTCGTCAGGAAGGCGAGCTTTTCCGACGTGCGTTTCAGGCCGGCCGGCGCAAAGATCGCATCGAGATCAGCGCGGCAATACCCGTCATAATAGGGCTCATGCAGCGCCCGGGGGAAATTCTCAAGCAGCACGTCCATGCCCGGTTCGTCCCCGTACTGAACGGTATCGACGAGAATGAAGGCGCCGCCCGGCTTCAACAGTCGGGCAATCTCGCTTGCAACCTTCGACCGAATGGCCGGTGGCAATTCGTGAAACAGGTAGACAGCCGTTACGACGTCGAAAGAGGCGCTCGCAAGCCCCGTCTCTTCGGCGTTCGCCTCGACGAACCCGATATTCCTCGCTGACCCGAGCCGGGCGCGCGCCTTTCCGAGATAAGCGGGCGACAGGTCGAGCGCCACCGTATCGAGCCCCGGCCAGTTGTCTTTGACCGACTCCAGGAAAGCGCCCGTGCCGCAACCGATATCAAGCAGGCTTGCGGCCGCCGGGTCCCGCCCGGCAAGGCTTTCGCGGATCGTTGGCAGCGCCTGTCGCCGCAGCGCGCCGGCGGCC
>JBGTFV010000311.1:0-12169 GCA_041747095.1 Parvularculaceae bacterium | reverse complement strand
AGAAGCGCCGGACCCGGCTGGCACACCGCCATGGCGTGGGGCGGCTGGCCCCCCGTGCGCGCCGAAATGGCCTGCAAAAACTCGACGACGTAATCGACATAATCGTTGAGGTCGAAGCGCCCTCGGCTCAGCGGCACTTCGCGCGCGTCGGTCCAGTCCGCGATGTAGACGTCATGCTCGGGCAGCATCGCTTCGACCGTTCCGCGCAAGAGCGTCGCATAGTGTCCAGACAGGGGCGCGAGGATCAGAACGGCCGGATCGCCTGCGCGCGAACCCTTGGCCGCCGCAAGCGCATCGGCATCGCGACGAAAGTGCAACAGCGTCCCAAACGGTTTTACGAGCGCAGGTTCCGCCGTCACCGGGACGGGCGCGCCGCGAACCACGGTTTCATCAAGTCCCCATTCCGGTTTCGGGTACCGCCGCGTTGCATGTTCGAACACGTCGAACGCCGCTGCCGACGTGCGCGCGAGCCAACTGCCGGCGAAAGGGTTCGCCGGCGATCGGCAAAGGCGCGCCCCAAAACCGGCCGCCATTCGCGCGGGAGTGACGGCTGCGTACGTCATCTCATAGGAAAAATACAGCATGCTTACTCGTACTCCCAAACTCTGCATCCGCTTCGGCGAGGCGCGCCGGGCGCGGTAGGCGGGGACGGAAAACATCTCCTGCCCTTATTACAATCTCGGCGGTCGTCTAGTTTCCTCACGTCGAGGGCGTCGCGGCTCGCTGGCGCGACACCGATCGCGTTCCCAACCGCTGTGTCCCCGGATTGCCCCCCAACCTTGCGAAACCTCGCCCATACCTTACCGGGTCGTCCCACAAAACAACCCAGCCGTTAACGCTCCCTGCCGCGCGAGACGTGATTTTGCCCCATTCGATCAACCATTCAACATCTGTCTCAGCTATCGCGGAACGCCGGCAGATCGCGGTCCAACGCGGTAAATGCAAGCGCTGCGCCGTTCATTGACGCGAACATGGCATGCGCTGCAACCGGTGCGCAAGTAAGCATTACAGGGTGTTAAGGTAATCAAGGGCGGTTGGGTTCCGGCTCGCCAAGCTGGCTTCAGCGTTTCTTCCTCAGCGCGATCCGGATGGCCGCAGCCATTTCCTCCGGCGTCAGGTTGTCCCGCAAGGCGTAAAGCGGCGAGCCGGATCGATCGACCAGATAAAACAGGCTCGAATGGTCCATCGTGTACCCAAGCGCCGAACCATCGATGTCGACGCGATTAGCGTAAACCTTGAACGCGGCAGCAGCGGCCTTCACGGCTTCCGGCGCGCCGGTCAGGCCGATGAGACGAGGGTCAAATGCCAGAAAGGCGCGCATGGCCTCGACATCATCCCGCTCGGGATCGACGGTTATAAACACGGGGGCCACTTCCCGACCTTCGGCGGGCGTCAGTTCGTTGAGCGCCCCGGAAAGTCGGCTGAGCGCGAGCGGGCAGACGTCAGGACAGCTTGCAAAACCGAAATAGACAATTGCGACGCGTCCGTCGAAGGAGGCGGGGGTAACCGCCGCTCCGTCGAGCCCGGCCAGCTCATAGTCGCCGGTGAACTGGTCAGATAGCTGGATCAGACCGGCTGCAGCCGCATCCGGGCCGGTCTCGCGCGCGCAAGAGGAGATCGCCAGCCCAGCCGCCGCGATAACCGACCAGAAAAACAATTGGCGCTTCATGTTCATTGCCTTCTTGAATGCATGGCCGGCGCGGGGCCGCCCGAAAAAGCGTAAACTGTAGAAAGCCAGTCGGGCGACGGCACCGTATATCTGCGTCGCCGATAAACTGAACTGGCTCCGGGTCGCGCCGGGGTGTAGGTGCGGTTCACGTCGCCGTCGACATAACGCAAGGGGAGCGGCGCGCGCAACGCGGCCGGTCGCCCCTTGCGATCCAAGCCAACCGATCCAAGTCAACCTGCCCAAGTCAACCTGCGGAACGCGCGTCAGAACAAGGCCCATGACGAAAGCCCACGAAGCCAGAGAAGAGGAAGCGAACGAAACCGACCAGTCGCTGGGGGGCGCCGTTCGCTTACGAACGCTCAATACGTTGCGGTGGCTTGCGGTCGCCGGTCAGATATCCGCTATCGTGGTCGTGCATTTCGGGCTCGGCTTCCCGCTCCCGCTTGGGCTCAGCCTCGGCGTTATCGCCGCGAGCGTCTGGCTCAATTTATTTACGGCGCTTCGATTCTCGCCTCAGCGCTTCCTGACGGAACGGGAGGCGACGCTCCATATTGCGTTCGATACGGTGCAGCTCTCGGCGCTGTTATTCCTCACTGGCGGCCTTCTTAATCCGTTTGGGATTCTGATGCTGGCGCCCGTAACCATCGCGGCGAGCGTGCTGCCGCTTCGCAGCGCCGCCTTGGTCGCTGCGATCGCCTTCGTCGGGGTCAGCTTTCTGGCGGTGTTCCATCTTCCGCTTCCCTGGGCTGAAGACGAGCCGCTTGAGATCCCCCGGCTCTATTCCGGCGGCGTGTGGGCGGCGCTCAGCCTCGCCGTCGGCTTTTTCGCGGCCTATGCCCACCGGATAGCGGCGGAAGCGGCGGAAATGAAAAGCGCGCTCGCCGCTTCGCAACTCGTACTCGCAAGAGAAGAGCGGCTTGCCGCCATTGGCGGGCTGGCGGCGGCGGCGGCGCATGAGCTGGGAACGCCGCTCGCCACCATCCAACTGACCGCGCGGGAGATGGCGGACGAGCTTCGCGGCAAAGGCGCGCTAGAGGACGACGCGCGCCTGCTTGTCAGTCAGGCCCAACGGTGTCGCGATATTTTAAGCCGCCTCTCAAGGCGCGGCGACGAGGGGGACGCCATGCTTGATCGCGTCGCCGTCGACCTCCTGGTGCGCGAAGCGGCCGGCCCGTTCATGGAACGAACCGACGGGCCCGCCGTGATCTTCGAAATGCTCGCCGATCCCGTCGACCTGAAGGCGCCAGTGCTGCGGCGGCGCCCCGAAATCGTCTACGGCCTCCGGAACTTCGTCGAAAACGCCACCGGCTTCGCTATCTCCAAGGTGCTTATCACCACTGAGTGGGCCGCTGACCGGCTATCGGTCAGTATCCATGACGACGGCCCAGGATTCGCGCCCGAGATCCTCTCACGCCTCGGCGAGCCCTATCTCGCCTCACGGTTCCGGGCGCGCGGCGGCTCCAAATCGGGCCTGAGTTCAGGGCTTGGGCTTGGCTTTTTCATCGCCAAGACGCTGCTTGAGCGCACCGGGGCGAGCATTGCATTCGGCAACCGCGCCTGGCCCGAAGGCGGCCCGGAGGGGGCCTGGGTAGAGGTGTCCTGGCCCCGCGCTGCGGTGGAGGCTGGCGCATAGCCGCCTGCCAACGGCTCTTGACCCTGAAATAATGAGCTGAGGGCTGGCTCATCCGACGCGAAACAAGACGGCGGTACGGCCCGCGCGCGGAAGTGATCGCTCCCGTTTGAAGCCTCGTATACACAGCGATAACAGAGAAGTTCAAACGGCGCTGACCACGTTTGCGAATAGCGCCGCCGCGAATGGAACCTTCTGCACTGCTTGGACTGTTTTTTTATCGAAACGTCTGCGCGGAAGACCGCCAACAAGGCCGGATAGAAACGCCGGCGCAAGGGAGGAATGCGATGGAAGTCGCCCTGGAAGCCGAACGTCCCCTCAATGAAGCGTTACCTGCCGACGCGTCTTTGCTTATCGTCGATGACGATGAGCATTTCCGCACCCGCCTTGGCCGGGCGATGGAAAAACGCGGTTTTCAGACAACGCTCGCCGCTGGCGTGCGCGAGGCGGTGCGCCTCGCCCAGAGCGCGCCGCCGGCGTTCGCCGTGGTCGATTTGCGTCTTGAAGACGGCGACGGCCTCGAGGTCGTCAACGCCATTCAAGAGCGTCGCGAGGATTGTCGCGTCGTGATCCTGACAGGCTACGGCAACATCGCGACGGCGGTGGCTGCGGTGAAGGCCGGAGCGGTCGATTATCTGTCGAAGCCCGCTGATGCCGACGATGTCGAAAAAGCCCTGCTGGCGCGCGACGGCGAACGTCCTGAGCCGCCGGAGAACCCGATGTCTGCGGACCGCGTCCGCTGGGAGCACATTCAGCGCGTTTACGAACTGTGCGACCACAACGTGTCGGAAACGGCGCGCCGCCTTGGGATGCACCGCCGAACGCTGCAGCGGATTTTGGCCAAGCGCGCGCCGAGATAGCGTTCACGATTGCTTGAAGGCGCGCCGCTTCGCTTCGGCGCGCCCTACGCACCGCTCGCCGCAAACTTCTGGAATCTGCCGAACAAGGGTAGAACCCTTAGCCATCGTTTGGATGGATAGGGGCCCAAAGGCATGAAACAAATGCACCTGCTCGCCGCAATGGCGGGCTTGCTAATCGCGAGCGTCTCCGGCGCGTCAAGCGCCGAGTTCAAGGCCGCCGTCGAATACCACAAACTCGATAACGGCCTTAAGGTCGTGATCTCCGAAGACCACAGCGTGCCGACCACGACGATTGGCGTCTATTACGGCATCGGCTTCCGCATCGAACCGCGCGACCGGACGGGATTTGCCCACCTGTTCGAACACATGATGTTTCAGGGTTCGGAATATCTCGGCAAGAACGAGTTCATCAATCTTGTCAATTCCAACGGCGGCATTCTCAACGGCTCGACGCGCTTCGACTTTACAAACTATTTCGAAGTCGTTCCCTCGAACGCCACCGAAACCTTTATCTGGGCCGAAGCCGATCGCATGCGCGGTCTCAACATCACCCAGGAGAATCTGACCAACCAACAGGGCGTCGTGAAGAACGAGGTCAAGGTCAACGTGCTGAACCAGCCTTATGGCGGTTTTCCTTGGCTCGACCTGCCGCAACTGGCGAACACGAACTGGTACAACGCGCACAATTTCTATGGCGACCTCGAAGATCTCGACGCCGCGACGCTCGAAGACGTGCAGCAATTCTTCGACGACTTCTACGCGCCGAACAACGCGGTGCTCGTCGTCGCTGGCGACATCGATCCGAAAAAGACCCTCGCGCAGGTCAAGAAATATTTCGGCGATATTCCGGCTTCGGACAATTTGACCTTCCCGGACGTTTCTGAACCTCGCCAGGAGGCGGAGAAACGCGCCGAAAAGATCGATCCGCTCGCGCCGCAGCCCGCCCTCGGCCTCGCCTGGCACGCACCCGAACGCGGCACGCCCGAGTGGTACGCCATGATCATGCTCGACTACATTTTGCTGAAGGGCGAGGACAGCCGCCTACATCAGCGTCTCGTTCAGGAAAAAGGCTATGGCAGCTTTGTGACAGGCGGCGTCAACTGGCCGCTTGGCACTCCCTACAACTACAATGGCCCGATGATCCTCACCGCTTATACGATCCACGACGGCGCCTACGCCGCCGCCGACATCATCGCCGATATCGACGCGGTCGTCGCCGATCTGCAGGAAAATCCGGTCACATCTGAAGAACTCGCACGCGCCCGCACGAAAGTCAGGTCGAATTTCTATAACACGGTCGGCGATGGCAACCGCATCGGGTTGATCGACATGCTGGCGACGTTCGCCCTGTTCGACGACAATCCCAAACGGGTCAACGAGATTATAACGGAGTTCGACGTGGTGACGCCCGAACTCATCAAGAAGACGGCGCAAGAGTACCTGCGCACGACCAATCGGTCGATCATTGAACTCAAAGCCGGCGCGAAGCGTTGATCAGGGAACGGAGAAAACAGATGAAAAAGCTCGCACTGATCGCCACCGCGCTCGTCACCTTCGGTCCCGCCGCAACGCTTGCGGCGGCCGAGTTTCCCGCAACGCCCCCCGCGCCGGAGGCGCCGCGCCCATTCGCCTTGCCAAAAACCGAAACCTACACTCTGCGCAACGGGGTCAAGGTAACCTTGGTGCCTTTTGGCTCTGTCCCAAAAGCAGTGATCCGCACGACTTTCCGCGCCGGGAACATCAATGATGGCGAGAAGGCATGGATTTCCGACCTGACTGCCGAGATGATGAAAGAAGGCGCAGGCGGGCGCAGCGCTGCTGAAATCTCGCGCGCGGCGGCAGCCATGGGCGGCGACATCAACATCGGCATCGGCCTTGACGAGGGCTCGATCGCCATCGATGCGCTGAGCGAAAGCGCGCCCGACGCCATCGGGCTCGTCGCCGATATCTTGCAGCGCCCCACTTTCCCGGAAGCGGAATTTGACCGCGTCAAGGGCGGGCTTCTTCGCAATCTTTCGATCGCAGCAAGCCAGCCGCAAACGATTGCTGACGCGGCGTTCCTGAAAACAATCTACGCCGACCATCCTTACGCGGACGCGGTCCTGCCTTCGGCGGAGACCGTTGGCGCGCTGACGCTGGACGACGTGAAGGCGTTCCACGCCGCGAATTTCGGCGGCGCGCGCACGCATGTTTATGTGGTCGGGCAGTTCGACCGCCGGCAAGTGCGCGCAGCGATTGAAAAATCGTTCGGGAAGTGGGCAAAGGGTCCAGCCCCGCTCGCGCTCATTCCGGGCGATGCCGCTGAGCCGTCGGTTACGATCGTTGATCGCCCCGGGGCGGTGCAATCGACCATCCGTTACGGCAAGCGCGTGCCGCCGATCAGCGACGCAGTAGACCTCGCCGCGGCGAACACCATGCTGGGCGGCTATTTCTCCTCGCGCATTACGCGGAACATTCGCGAGGACAAGGGCTACACCTACTCGCCTTTTTCGGCGGTCAGCTCGGAATACAAAGCCGCCTACTGGCGCCAGAACGCAGACATCACTTCGGAAGCGACCGGCCCGGCGCTCACCGAGATCATCAAGGAGATCCGCAAGCTCCAGACCGAGCCGCCTGAACAAGCCGATCTGCAGGGCGTCAAGAACTACATGAACGGCGTCTTCGTCATCCAGCTCGCCTCGCGGCAAGGCGTCGCCGGCCGTCTCGCCTTTGTGAACCTGCATGAGTTGGGGGCGGATTATCTGTCGAAATACGTCTCGCGCGTGTCGGCGCTGACGCCCGAACAGGTCAGCAAGGCGGCGGCCGACCACCTCAAGATCGACGATCTGACGCTGGTCGTCGCGGGCGACAAAGCCTCGGTCATGCCGCAGCTCGAAGCGGTGCCGGAAATCGCCGGGCGCCTGCCAAAGACTAACTGAGACGTCAGTCGCCAATAAAACGGCGTCGCACTCACCCCGCGACGCCGTTTTTACCGTCGCCAACTTTTAATGCCAGATTGCGGCGGGGCGACGGTATGGCGCGACGAGCCGGGCGCTTCGACAATTGACCAAGCTGGCGGCGGTGTGAAAGGTCGAAGGTTGCATGATCGGCTGGGGGGCCGGCCGTGATCGATGTGGCGAAAAACTGAGATCAACAAAGCTGAGATCAAAAAGGGGCTTTAGATAATGCAACTAAAACGGGCGGCGACGGCCGCACTGGCGATGAAATTATTTGCGACGACCGTGCTCGCGACAGCGAGCCTTGGCGGCATGGCCGCCCAAGCCGCCGACATCTCAATTCCCTATGAGGCGTTCACGCTCGATAACGGCCTCAGGGTCGTCGTGCACGAAGACCGCAAGGCGCCGCTCGTCGCCGTCTCGATCTGGTACCATGTCGGTTCGAAAGACGAGCCCGAGGGCAAGACCGGCTTTGCCCATTTGTTCGAACACCTGATGTTCAACGGCTCGGAAAACTATGACGACGAGTGGTTCCTACCGCTTGAAGAAGTCGGCGGGACCGACCTCAACGGGACTACCTGGTTCGACCGCACGAATTACTTCCAGACCGTGCCGACTCCGGCGCTCGAACGCATTCTCTGGATGGAATCAGACCGCATGGGCCACCTGCTTGGCGCGGTCACTCAGGAAAAGCTCGATAACCAGCGCGGCGTCGTGCAGAACGAAAAGCGCCAGGGCGACAACCAGCCCTATGGCCGCGCCGAATATTCCGTACTCGCCGGGCTCCTGCCCGCGGGCCACCCCTATAGCCACTCGACAATCGGCTCGCTTGAGGATCTCGACGCCGCCTCGCTCGACGACGTGAAGGAGTGGTTCCGCCAGTATTACGGCGCGGCGAACACCGTGCTCGTCCTCGCCGGCGATATCGACGCCGCCACCGCGCGCCCGCTCGTCGAGAAATATTTCGGCGACATTGACGCCGGCCCGCCGCTGGTGCGCACGCAGGCGAACGCCCCGAAACTCGCCACGTCGAAACGCGAGATCATGTTCGACCGCGTGCCGCAAACGCGCATCGACCGCAACTGGGTCGCGCCAGGACGCACCACTCGCGACGCTGTCCTGTTGACGCTCGCCGCAGACGTGCTGGGCGGCGGCAAGACATCGCGCCTCTTCCAGAAGCTCGTGTACGAGATGGAGATTGCAACGAGAGCCTCGGCAAACCTGCAGGATCAGGAACTGCTGAGCTTTTATTCAACGACGGTCGACGTGAAACCCGGCGGCGACGAAGCGGCCGCTGAGAAAGCGATGGAAGCAACGATCGCAGAGTTTCTCGCCAAGGGACCGACTGCCTCCGAGCTCGCGCGCTCGAAAACGCGCATCAAGGCGTCGATTATTCGCGGCCTCGAAAAAGTCGGCGGCTTCGGCGGCAAAGCGGTGACGCTGGCCGAAGGCGCGCTGTACGCCGGCGACCCCGGCTTCATTGCCAAGCAACTCGACTGGCTCGACGCCGCAACGCCGGCGGAAGTTCTCGCGGCCGCGCGCGACGTGATGAACGCCGGCCACTATCAACTGACCATCGTTCCCTATCCGGAATATACGACCAAGCCTTCCACCGTTGACCGAACTGCGGGCCTGCCTGCGGTGCCAACCTCGCCGGACCTCACCTTCCCCGATGTGGAAGAAGCAACGCTCCGCAACGGGATAAAGGTCGTCGTTGCGCGGCGGGCAGCGGTTCCCGTCGTCGCCGTCTCGATGCAGTTCGACGCCGGCTACGCGGCCGACAGCGTCGGCGGCGCCAAGCTCGGCACGGCGTCATTTGCCTCGAATATGTTGGACGAAGGCACGGCCAAGCGTTCCGCGCTTGCCATCGCACAGGAGCTGGAAGGTCTCGGCGCAACGCTGAATGTCGGCTCATCGCTCGACACGACGGGGGTGACCCTGTCCGCGCTGAAGGAGAACCTCAGCGCCTCCGTCGACATCATGGCGGACGTCGTACGCAACCCGGCGTTCAAGCAAGACGAGATAGATAAACTCCGCTCTCGCATCATCGCGGGGATCGCGCAGGAACAGGCCAATCCGGTAGCGCTCGCCCAGCGCGTTCTGCCAATCGAGATGTACGGCAAGGGTCACGCCTATGGCGTGCCGTTCACGGGCTCAGGTTCCGTTGCGGGCGTCACCGCCATGACGCGGGCCGACCTCGTCGCCTTCCATCGCGGCTGGATGCGGCCCGAAAATGCGACGATCCTTGTCGCCGGCGACACGACGCTGGCCGAGATCAAGCCGGTGCTCGAAAAAACCTTCGGCGACTGGCGCGCGCAGGGCGAAGCGGCTGGCGAGAAGAACGTGGCGCGCGTGGAACGGCCTGCAAAGGGCCGGGTTATCCTTGTCGACAAGCCGGGCTCGCCGCAATCGTTGATCCTTGCGGGCCATGTCGCCCCCTCGACGGCGGATGACAACTACATTGCGGTCAACGCAATGAATGACATCCTCGGCGGCCAGTTTACCGCGCGGGTGAACATGAACCTGCGCGAGGCAAAGGGCTGGGCCTACGGCGCCTACACCTTCCTGCAAGACGCCAAAGGCCAGCGGCCTTATCTTGTCTACGCCCCCGTACAGACCGACAAAACAAAAGAGTCGGTAGCGGAATTGATACGTGAGCTGAGGGATTTCCGGTCAAGCCGCCCCGCCACCGCGGAAGAGCTGAAAAAAACGGTGCTCACCTCAACGCGGGCGCTCCCCGGCGAGTTCGAAACATCAGGCAATGTCCTGTCGAGCCTTGTTTCGTCCAACCGCTTCGGCCGGCCATGGGATTATCCAACGTCGCTGAAGGAGCGCTATGAAGCCCTCAGTCTCCGCGACATCAACGCCGCCGCGTCCGACGCCGTACATCCCGACAGCCTCATCTGGGTCATCGTCGGCGACCGCGCAAAGATCGAAGAGGGCATCCGCAGCCTCAATCTCGGACCGATAGAGGTGCGCGCCGCGGGGGATCTCTAGTTTGACCCTTAGTGGTCGCCAACATGAAATTGACCTGTGCGATTCACCCGTCGCGCAGGTCAAATTTTATCGCCCATTTGGCCCCCGGCGGCGAACCCGCAGGACGGAAGCGACGAGTTGTCTGACGGCCGACGACTCAAGCGGCGTTAGATATGAAACTTCTGTTTCGCCCGCCTTTGTTTATCCCCGCCGCGAATATCTCGGGTAGGCAGCGGCGCCCTTAGTAGCGCTATGCTGAAGGGAATAAGCGTTAACGCCAGATTTGCGTGGGTGAACAGCCCATGGATTTGGGAGTGATTGCTGAAGATTTCATACCAGACGAGCGGCGAGACCGCGATCAATACGACAACAGGAGCCTGCCGCGCCAACGCCACCAGCCAGTTGCGCATATCCCGCCGCGCAAGGGGGATAACGAAAAAAACCACGGCTACAAGCGCGCCCCAAAAAGCTTTGAAAGCCTCAAAATTTTCGAGCGTCCCTGCGCCGAGAAAATGTTTGACCGATTCATAGTCGCCGTTCAGACGGAACGCCGCCGCCTTCGCGGCCGTCGTCCAGATTTCCGGACCGAGGACGGTTGCGGCCAGCACTATTTTGGCGATCCACAGCCCGGCATATCCAAGCGTCCAGAAGCCGCCAATGGCGGCGAGCCGTAAAGTCTGCGCCTTGGCGTCTAGCCGCTCGCTTGCAACCGCAATGAGTAGATACAGCAGCGCGGGAAAACCGAAAACAAGTAGCGGGGTCGTTAACAGGTCGACATAGGCTGTCGCAGCGCCCATAAAATAAAACAGCAAATATGGCTTGCGGTCGACGCTCCATTTCGTTCGCACAATGATGTTCGCGGCGATGAGCATGACAATCCACCCTGCCGCCTTTGTCCACAATTCGAAGAAGCCCGAATAGTTGATAAAATAAAAGGGCAGCAAAACAGCAAAAGCAAAGCGCGGACCCGCTCTTCTTACGAGCGCCAGGGCGAGGAACGCGACGAGCGCCGCCATGACGTTAAACGTCAGCATGCGGATGTCGCGGTAGGGTCCAAGCGCGAGTAAAGGTCGCGAGATGACCGCGTAACCGTGCCAGTAATATGAATAATCGCCAGCCGCGCCGCTTTCGCCGCCCCGAACATATCCGAGTAGTGACGGGCAGTCGAAGATGACGGGCGCGCGCAGAGCGGCCTCGAATGTGGATGTTCGGGCCTCGTCTCCGAGACCAAAGCTGACGCCGATACATTCCGTCCCGACATCAATCTTGCGGCCCGCGAAGGAATACAATCTCGGATGCTGCAACAGTTCGGAATCGCGCTCGATGTTAGCAGCGATCCGCTCGTCGGGAAGGGTCAGGACCGCGGTAAGCATCGCGACGAAAAGCGCCGCAAGAACAGGCGTAAGTAAAAGCGAGAGCCCCAAGGATCTTAGAAAAATTAGTCGCTCGGGCGCTGCGCCGCCGGCCAGCGGCGCGTGCGTCTGTGCAAAGTCTGTCACCGTCTCCCCCGCAAGCTCCGTCAATTTGAAATAGCGCAGGTCGAACCAAGGGAAAACCTCCCACTTCAAGGGAAAGCCGAGAGATAATTTTTTTTCTTTCACAACAGCGTGTACGTATCGCCCCGCGGCGTTTTATCGGCCTCGAAGGCTCCGGAGCGCCCTGATGCGAGGCTCATCCTTCGGCCGTCCCATCGCAGCAAGAAGCTCTATCTGTTCGTCTACTGACGGAATATGCAAGCGCCCAGCCGGAATACGCGTTGCGGGCGCAACGCAGCGCCAACCCCCGGCGACCTTAATCTCAAAATCGCCCATCGCCTCAATTGGCAAGCCAGGAGACGAAAAGCGGGCAAAAAACCTCGAGCGGAATAGCGGGCTCGCGCTTGGTTTCGGCAAGCGGCGATCCTGCCAGCGAGCCGCGAGCATCGCGCCGTCGGCGGGCGATAGCAGAAGATCGACGTCTTGGATCGTCCCGGCTTCCGCGCCCGCAAGCGCTGCTGCGGCGCTGCCGATGATCCACCATTGATCGGTGAAATCGGCGGCCGCGTTGGCAATCTCGTCCAGCGCCGCCGTCAATGGCGGCGCGAGCGCGTTCAATCTCC
>JBGTFV010000310.1:0-3527 GCA_041747095.1 Parvularculaceae bacterium | reverse complement strand
AATGGGCGGACGCCAACCGGCGCATGAAGGTGCGGGCGAACGCCGAAACGCCCCATGACGCGACGGTGGCGCGCGCGTTCGGCGCCGAAGGCATCGGCCTGTGCCGCACCGAGCATATGTTCTTCGAGGCGGACCGTATTATCGCTGTGCGCGAGATGATCCTTGCCAGCGACAAGCCGGGGCGCGAGGCCGCGCTCGCCAAGCTTCTGCCGATGCAGCGCTCGGACTTCGAGGGAATTTTCCGCGTCATGCGCGGCCTGCCGGTGACGATCCGTCTGCTTGATCCGCCGCTGCATGAATTCCTGCCGCACTCCGATCACGAGATAGAGGAAGTTGCGAAAGCCTCCGGCATGGATGCGGCGCGGCTGAAGGAGCGCGCGCACGCCTTGCACGAGTTCAATCCGATGCTCGGCCATCGCGGGTGCCGCCTCGGCATTTCCTTCCCGGAAATCTACGAGATGCAAGCGCGCGCCATCATCGAAGCGGCGGCGAATGTCGCGGCCGAGACCGGCGATCTCGTCGAGCCGGAGATCATGATCCCGCTCGTTGCGGCGAAGGAAGAGCTGATCCTTCTCAAGGGGCGTATCGACGCTGTGGCCGCAACCGTGCTGCGCGAGCGCAACGTCAAGATCGCCTATCTCGTCGGCACGATGATCGAACTTCCGCGCGCCGCTCTGACGGCGGACCGGCTTGCCGAGCATGCGCAGTTCTTCTCGTTTGGGACCAACGACCTGACGCAGACGACCTATGGCCTGTCGCGCGATGACAGCGCCTCGTTCATGCCGGATTATCTGCGCAACGGCATTCTGGAAAAAGATCCGTTCGTCACCATCGATAGGGAAGGCGTTGGCGCGCTGGTGCGGATCGCCGCGGAAAAAGGCAGGGCCACGCGGCCAGATATCAAACTTGGCATTTGCGGCGAGCATGGCGGCGATCCGGACTCAATTGCGTTCGTTGAAACGCTCGGGCTCGACTACATCTCTTGCTCGCCCTATCGCACCCCCATCGCTCGTCTTGCGGCGGCGCAGGCGAGCCTTTCGGCTCGCATGGGCGCGAAGGCTTAAATTGGCCCGTTTCGGGGCAGATTGCGTCAGTCGACTGGCTGATCACGGGAAGGTGTGGAAAAATTTACCGCGATCCCGGCAAGCAGGATTTCCCAATAGGTTCAATTAATCAAATGGTTAACCGCCGGAATGAATTGGTTAACAAAGAGTTAACGGGCAGGCATTTCGTTTGCACTCGAACGGGCGGAACCCATATAACGACACAGAAGGCGTGCCGAGAGGCGCGTCTTTTGCTTCTGTGGATATCAGGCGTGCAGATCAAAACTTTACCGGGCTTGTATCCGGGAATGAGTTTCGGGGTGAGGACTTTCGGAGCGGTCTCCGGTCGAAGCTGAACGGCGCTATCGAGCGTCTGTTACATGAGCGTGGTTGAGAGCGCGCCGGCGGTTTGCGCCGGGGCGCTGCCCAAAACGGGCCTGTCTAGCGAGGACAGGCGTAACTATGACGAGAGGCGCATGAAGAACGGTTGCGTATTGTCTGATCGTCCGGCTGTTGGCAGCGACGCCGCCCGCGATTTCTTTCATATTCCCGACGTCAATTGGACCGCCCGCAGCCTGCTGGCCGCGACGGGAGCGGCGTTTTGCGTGCTTCTGACAGCGATAAGCGCCACGGCGTCGGTGAAACGCGCGCAGGAAGCGCGGACGGTCGAACTCGCCGTCGCGGATGAGGCCGAGTTAATGGCGGAATTCGCCGACTTCCTCACTGCGCGCACGGCTGAAGTGCGCATATCCCTCGACGCCCCCAGGCTGAAACCGGCCAAAGCGACCGCGGCCATGCTTGAAGAATTCCCAATCGCGAAAAGCGTAACTGGCTTCGATTTCTCACTGCTCACGGTCGCGGCGCTGAAGGGCGAAGAGCGTCGCTGCCTCGCCGATGCAATTTATTATGAAGCGCGCAGCGAAAGCCGGCTCGGCCAGGCGGCCGTCGCCGACGTGGTTCTCAACCGGGTTGCGAGCCCGATCTATCCTAATTCGATCTGCGAGGTCGTTTATCAGGGATCGGAACGCCGGACCGGCTGCCAGTTCTCGTTCACTTGCGACGGATCGATGAAGGCGCGACGCAATGAGCAGAAATATGCCGAAGCCGAATTGATGGCAGGCGCGATTCTCGCCGGCGTGCGCGTTCCGGTCAGCCGCTACGCAACGCACTATCACGCCGACTATGTATCGCCGCCATGGGCGCAGAAACTGACGCCCACCGCGACGATCGGCGTGCATAAATTTTACAAATTTCCGTCACGCCGAGTGGTCGCGTCAGCCGAATAATATCTACACAGATTATTTTGCGGCGATAAAGTCGAGACCCACGTCTAGGCATGGTGCCGAATGCGTGATCGCCCCTGACGAAATGACGTCAACGCCCGTGTCGGCAATCGCGCGCACCGTGTCGAGCGTCACATTGCCGGACGCTTCGAGCAGGGAGTGCCCGTTTGTCATCTGAACGGCGCGGCGCAGATCATCAAGCGACATATTGTCGAGCAAGATCGCATCGGCGCCCTCGTCGAGCGCCTGCGCGAGTTGCTCAATGCTGTCGACCTCGATCTCGATACGGACGAGATGACCGACCTCGCGCCGCACAGCCCGGATCGCCAGCGCAATGCCGCCTGCCGCGACGATATGGTTGTCCTTGATCATAGCGGCGTCAAACAGCCCAAAGCGATGGTTCTTTCCCCCGCCGCAGCGCACGGCGTATTTCTCGAAGGCTCGCAGGCCCGGCGTTGTTTTCCGGGTGCAAACGATCTGTGCGGCGGTTCCTTCAACCGCCTTGACGAGCGCCGCAGTGGCTGTTGCAACGCCTGACAGCCGGCCGAAAAAGTTCAGCGCCACGCGTTCGCCCTGAAGGATGCCGCGCGCGGGACCTTCGATCCGCGCAATCGCGTCGCCAGGCGCAACTGACCCGCCGTCGCCAGCGAGGCACTCGACGCGAATAGCTGGATCGCACTGACGGAGAGCGGCGCGCACCAAATCGAGGCCGGCGATTACCCCCGGCCGCCGCGCCGCCAGTATCGCCGTCGCCATGCGATCAGGCGGAATGCACGCGGTCGTCGTAATGTCGCCGGCAAGGCCCAGATCTTCGCTGAGCGCGGCGGCCGCTGCTGCGTCGACGAGATGAGCGGGCAAGGGCGCGGTCATGCGAGCGCCTCCTCAAGGCGGGGAGCGCTCGACTCTGCGGCGACGAAATCGACGGAGGGCGCAGACTCGCCCTTCGCCAATCGCAGAAGCGAGTGCAACTGCGCAGGCGCCGTGTCCGGAAAGTCGGTTCGGTAATGGCCGCCGCGGCTTTCCTCGCGGGCCAGCGCGCCTTCAACGATCAAGCGTGCGCTGACGATCGCGCTCAACAGCCCGCTTGTCAGGCCTTCATAAGACGACAACCGTTCCAACGCATGGCGCACTTCAAGAAGGCTCTCGCGCGATCGTAACAGGGCGCAGCCGGACGACATGGCGTGGCGCAGGATGACGCAGG
>JBGTFV010000309.1:0-7890 GCA_041747095.1 Parvularculaceae bacterium | reverse complement strand
GCCCCGGCGGCGGAGGCGGGATGCGCATTTCCGGGGCGACGCGCATCGGCGCCGCCGCCGCGTCGCTTTCCGGCTGCTTGTCGACAGCCCGCTGATCTATGGAGTGAATGTCGGTCGGCATTGATCCGGTTCCGCGCGACGCCTACACGCGACTGCAAAGAAGGAGGAAAGCCACGTGAAAGTCCTGCTCATCGGCGGCGGCGGGCGAGAACACGCACTGGGCTGGAAAATTGCCCAAAGCCCAATCCTGACTAAACTCTATCTAGCCCCTGGCAACCCCGGCCTCAATGCGTATGGCGATCCAATCAGCGTGTCGGCCGGGGATACGGCCGGGCTTGTCGCCGCAGCGCGCCAACTCGCGGTTGATCTGGTTGTCGTCGGACCCGAGGGCCCCCTCGCGGCTGGGCTCGCAGACGCCCTCGCCGAAGCGGGGATCGCCTGTTTCGGGCCAAGTCGCGCCGCTGCGCAGCTCGAAGCCTCGAAATCCTTCATGAAGGAAATTTGCGCGGAGGCCGGAGTTCCAACCGCCGCCTATGGGTCTTTCGACAACGCAGCCGCAGCCAAGGCTTTCTTGCGCACGCTCGCGCCGCCCTTTGTCGTCAAGGCTGATGGTCTTGCGGCCGGCAAGGGTGTCGTTATCGCGGCGTCTCTCGATGAGGCGGACCAGACCGTCGATGACATGATCAGCGGGAGATTCGGCGCAGCGAGCGAACGCATTGTCATTGAGGAGTTCCTTGAAGGCGAAGAAGCGAGCTTTTTCGTGATCAGCGACGGCGCACGGGCTCTACCCCTTATCGAGGCGCAAGATCACAAGCGCGCTTTCGATGGCGATCGCGGACCCAACACCGGCGGCATGGGCGCTTATTCGCCGGCGCCCGTTTTCACGCCGCAAGTGCGCGCGCAAACCATGCGGGAAATCATTGAACCGACGATCGCGGCGATGGCTCGCCGCGGCGCGGCGTTTCGCGGCGTTCTCTTCGCTGGCCTGATGATCCGCGACGGCGCGCCGCGCCTGATTGAGTTCAACGTCCGCTTTGGCGATCCGGAATGTCAGGCGCTCATGCGTCGCCTCGATGGCGATCTTCTGCCGATATTGGCCGCCGCCGCCCGCGGCGCCTTGCCGGACGAACCGGTCCCATTTTCGAGTGACGCCGTCGCAGTCGTTGTTATTGCCGCCCAAGGCTATCCGGGCGCGACCAACCTAACAAACGCCCCAATTCGCGGAATCGATGCAGCGAACGCACTTCCTGGAATCGTTGTTTTTCAAGCGGGCGTGCGCGAGAACAATGGTGAACTTTATCCAGACGGAGGCCGCGTGCTGAACGTTACCGCGAGCGGGCGCACCATCCGCGACGCTGTCAGTCGCGCCTATGAGGCCGTCGGCGCCATTGATTGGCCACACGGTTTCTGTCGCAAGGACATCGGCTGGCGCGCCTTGAAGGAACTCCTATGACGCCAGTCGAGCGTTGGCGCCGGAAAGCCAGCTTCATGGATATTGGCGGCCGGCGGATCGCGTGGTGGGCGGCGGACGCGGAGGATGAGGCGCGGCCATGGCTTCTGCTCATCCATGGATATCCCACATCGTCTTGGGATTGGACCTTCATGTGGGAGGCGCTGCGCCAGCGCTTTCGGCTTGCCGCGATCGACATGCTTGGCTTTGGCCTGTCGGAGAAACCGCGCAATATGCGCTACTCGATCTTTGAGCAGGCCGACCTGCAGGAAGCGCTGCTTGAACGTCTCGGCGTTGGCGAAGCGCATATCCTCGCCCATGATTACGGCGTGACGGTCGCACAGGAGTTACTGGCGCGACAGATCGAGGGCGCGTTGAGCTTTTCGTTGAAATCGGTGTGCTTTCTTAACGGCGGGTTGTTCCCCGAACAGCACCGGGCGCGGCCAATCCAGAAACTGGGGCTGACCCCGCTTGGACCGGTCCTTGGGCTGATGATGTCGCGCGACCGATTGCGCCAGACGTTCGATCAGATTTTCGGACCGGACACCAAGGCTTCGGATGCCGAGATCGCAGCGCACTGGACGCTGATCATGGAAAATGACGGCGCGAAAGTGCTACACAAGCTTTTGCAATATATTCCCGAACGACGCGCCAACCGGGCGCGGTGGGTCGGCGCCCTGCAAGAGGCGCGCACGCCGTTGCGCCTCATCAATGGCGGTGCAGACCCTGTATCCGGCGCCCATCTCTATGCACATTATCGCGAGCTTGTGCCGAACGCGGACGCCGTTTTGCTGGAGCGGATTGGACACTATCCGCACACGGAAGCGGCGCTTGACGTGTTCGATGCGGTCGACGATTTCCATCAACGGATCGGAACTTACCGCACATGAAAATTTTTCTGGCCATTTTCCTTTCCGTCTTCCTCGCAGAATTGGGCGACAAGACGCAACTCGCAACCGTCCTTTTTGCAGCCGACGACCGCGCGCCGAATATTATTGTTTTTTGCGGCGCGGCCCTCGCGCTCATTACGGCAACGGCAATTGCGGTCGTCCTCGGCGCCGCAGCCGAACGCTACCTCAGCGTCCTGCCGCTGAAGCTGCTCGCCGGGGCGGGGTTCGTCGTCATCGGCGTCGGTCTTGTCGCCGAACATTTCATTAAAACCGCTTGAGGAGGCGACAGCCTTGACCCAACCGCCAGCCCCTGATTTCTCCGGCGTTACTGACACGCCAGAACATCTCGCCTTTGATGAGGTCTCGCTCGGCGCCTACATGAAAGCGCATGTGGAAGGATTTGCGGGGCCGGTGACGGCGCAGAAGTTCAAGGGCGGACAATCGAACCCAACCTATCTGCTGACGACGCCGGCGCGGCAATATGTTTTGCGAAGAAAGCCCCCCGGAAAGCTGTTGCCTTCCGCGCACGCCGTGGAGCGTGAATACAAGGTGATGACGGCGCTACACGCGGCGGGCTTCCCCGCCCCGCGCACGTTCGCGCTTTGCGAAGACCCTGCCGTTATCGGCACGGCGTTTTTCATCATGGATTTCGTCCCGGGACGGATCTTCTGGGACGCCAGCCTGCCGGACGTTGCGCGAAACGACCGCCGGGCGTTGTTTGAGGCAATGACCGACTCCATTGCCGATTTACACCGGATTGATTACGCCGCAATCGGGCTCGGAGACTTCGGCAGGCCGGGCAACTATTTCGAGCGCCAGATTGACCGCTGGTCGAAACAATATCGCGGCGCGGAAACGGCCTCAATTGAGGAAATGGATCGCCTGATCGATTGGCTACCCGGCTCCATACCCGCGGACGACGCCGTGTCAATCGTACACGGAGATTTTCGCTTCGATAATGTCATCATGCATCCAACCGAACCGCGCGCCCTTGCGGTTCTTGATTGGGAGCTTTCGACGCTCGGTCATCCGATGGCGGATTTCACCTATTTTCTAATGGTCTGGCATTTTCCGCCCACCGTGCGCGGCGGGCTTGCCGGCCTTGATCTTGCAGCGCACGGCTTGCCGACGCTCGAAGAAGCCGCTGAGCGTTATTGCGCGCGCACTGGTCGCAAAGGTCTCGCCGATCTCGATTTCTGCCTCGCCTACAATATGTTCAGGCTGGCCGCCATTGCGCAGGGCGTCTATGCGCGCGCGCTACAAGGCAATGCGTCGTCGCCCGAAGCGATCCGTATGGGCGAGCAAATTCGTCCATTGGCGGCGCTCGCCTGGAGCTACGCCGTACGGGCTGGCGCGTCATCCAGATAGGTAAATCAATAATTATCTGCTGATCTCAAGACTCGCTATCTCGCCTTCGAACGATGCGATCTTCGGAGCGCCGCCGATCGTCAGGCTGCGTGTAGGATAATAGGCGACAATCCCCTTCGGTCCTGCGGTCGCGCTGACGATCTTGCCATCGACGGCAATGCTCGCTGCGCCGGTTGCGCCATCGTATTGAGCCGTCAGTAGTCTGAACGTCGCCCCCGCAAGGGCGACGCCAACCGCATCGACTCTGATGGCCTCACCAGCTTGGGTGCGGATGGTCCAGCGCACCTTGTTGCCCGCGACGCGCAGATCCCATGCGCCTGGCGCTGCGGCTACTAGACCCCACGCACCTGACGCCATTGGCGACAGGCGCACGCGCGCCGAGACATTGATCCTTTGCGCCGCTGTGAATGCCGGCGAGGGGCTCGCGATAAAATATTGCCCTTGCGAAAAACGAACAGCGTTTTGGTTCGCGCCCGCCGCAATATACGCGGGCGGCCCCGCTATTTCATGACGAAAGGGCGATCGATCAATCGGTACGCCTGCAAATTCGATTTTCGCGATAGTAGCGGGAATATTCGGCGCGTTAGGCGGCTCGTCTGGCGCCGGACCCGCCAGATCATTGACCGCCGGCGTCGGTGTTGCGCCCGCGAGACCAACACGGCGAAAACTCGACGGGTGCGCGCGCTCCTTTTCAAACGCCGCGTGCAGGAGGCGCATGGCGAACGTGTCGAGATAGGGGTTGTCGTAATCGATCAATTTCACGCCTTCGCGCGGAAAATTGGACGGCGTGCGAAAGGTTCGCGCAATATTATCTGCAAGTTTAACGTCGGCGCCTTGGTTGACAATCTCGATGCCGGGCCGGTCTTTTCCCCAATCAAACGCGGCGACCGTGTTATTCCGCACAATCGCGTTGCGGATGCCATTGAGATAGATGCCTTGCGCCATGGATTGGTGGATAACATTGTTCTCCACAATGAGGGCCTCGGTCGGCGAGTCAGGCGTCTTGATAAAGATGCCTTGCGTCGCGTCGCCTTTGCCGCGAAGGATGACGTTGTTGCGGATAACGACGCTCCTGCTTGAGCGTTTTGCGCCACGATCCCATATCTGAATTGCGTCGGGGTGATGCTTGACCGGGTCGATCGTCTCGAAATCGACGATGAGGTTGTCGGCAATCTCAGTGCGCCGCGCGCCGCGTAGCACGATCCCGTCCGACCCCATGCGGCTAAAATAGTTTCGCGAAATAAGCACATCGTCGCTATCAAAAGCGGCGACGCCCCGGAACAGCGCCGTAAAGCGCGACTTCTCGACACCAACGCGATTGCTGTCGCGAATGAAAACGCCATAGGCGTCGTTGCCGCGCACGCCGTCATCTGCCGAAACGACGAACAGGCTCTCAAGGCGGATATTCCGTCCCCGCATGACTTCTACCGCATAGGTTGACAGCGGCGCATCCGTCGGCCCGTAGGCCACCCGCAACCCTTGCAGCGTGAGACCAGCGACGTCGGTCAGTCTGATCGAAGAAAATCGCGGTGGGCGGCTCTCGTTCGATGCGACAATGGCGACCGGCGTATCAAATGACCGGTTCGTGATGACAAGCGCGCCATAATCGCCCGGTGCGAGCGCGATCTTGTCGCCTGCTCGCGCGTCGCGCAGCGCAACCTCAAGCTCACGGAGGTCGGCGACCTGCGCCGTGACGGCTGCAGCGTCTCCGCTTGCGACAAGCACAGCCGTAATTGCTGCAACGACAGGGGAAAGCAAGGCGCGCATGCTGGCGATTTTCCTCCGGGCTCGCCCTAAAATGTATGGTTGAAATAGTTAAGACGGGTAAAAACACCCGAGACGGGTTTTATGTTCCCCGCAGGTAACCAATTTTCATCGACGTTGCGCTAACCGCGCCGACCGATCCAGCGCACAATCCAGACGGCATGCGCGATCAGTGCGCCGGTCAGCGCGAAAGCGATCCACTCTCTGGCCGCGCCCGCAAGAGACGCGCGCAAAGCGGCGAACAAAAAGCCGCCCGCCGCCAGCACCAGCAGCGCGTCTGTCAACGGCTGGCCTTTCGCGCGCGCGATCGCAACGATGACAACTGCTTCGATCAGAATAAATACGAGGACAATATCGGCGAACGCGGGAGAAATGAGGCGATCGATCATCGCGCGCCGCCTGGAGACAGCAGCGCCGTCATGCGCCGAACGGGCCATTCAGTCGCGCGACCTCATAATTGATGTATGAGGCAAAGCCGACCCAGAGAAGGTAGGGCAGCATCAGCGCACCGGCGAGCGGCTTAATCCGACCGAGAAAAATGACGAGCGAGAGAACCGATAGCCAGAGAACGCCGACTTCCGCCAATGCCCAATCTGGCCGCTTCGCCGTGAAGAACAGCGCGCTCCACAACACATTGACGCAGCCATTGATGGCGAAAAGGGACAGGATCAGCGCCCGCTCGCGGCTTGTCCGGCTCGCCCGCCAACTGATCACGGCGGCGGCGACGCCCAGCGCGTAGATTGTCGTCCAGGCCGGCGCGAACAGCCAATCCGGCGGCTGAAGTTCAGGCTTTTCGAGCGCCCTGTACCAGGGTCCTATATCGGTGAGCGAACCGCCAATCGCTGACAGCGCCAGAGCGCACCCCGTCGCCACGAGAATGGTGACCACAAGCCCGGAGGAGGGTTTTTTAACGTGCGCCGCAGAACCAGTTTTCATGCCCGCCGGGGTAGGTCAAAGCCTTTGAGCCGTCAAGGACGGGACGCCCGGGGAGCCGATCAGGGCTGACTGGGCGGCGCCTGTCGGTTGGGCGCGACCATGCCGACGAGGTGGGCCATGTCCTTCAGGAAGATCTTCAGATGCGCCATTGGTTCGGGCTTGCCCAGCTTCTTGTTCATATAGGCGTCCCATGTCAGGCGCTGCACGTCCGGATCGCGGCACATGCTGACGAAACGTTCGCGGCGCTTGTCGTTGCGATACCAGAAATGCTGCATGATCCCCAGGATGAAGAATACTTTTCCGTGCTCGGACAGATACCGCCGGCGCGCGCGCGCAAGCGCTTTCGCATCGCCGGTTTCGAGAAGCTCATCGACCGCTTCTGCCGCCGTGCGTCCGCCAACCATGGCGTAATAGATGCCCTCGCCAGACGCCGGCGCAACGCACCCGGCCGCATCGCCCGCTAGAATGACGTCGCGGCCATTGTCCCATTTCTTCAGCGGACGGAGCGGGATAGGGGCGCCTTCGCAGCGGTGGGTTACAAGGCCGTCAAGACCGGCGTCCGTGCGAAGCTCTGCGACCGCGCCGCGTAACGAGAACCCCTTATGGGCGCTGCCGACGCCGACGCTGGTGCGATCGCCATGCGGGAAAACCCAGGCGTAGAAATCCGGCGACAATCTGCCCTGATAATAAACGTCGCAGCGCGAGGGCTCGAACTTTCCGTCGGCAGACGCGCCGCCTGACGGCGATTCGATCACTTCATGATAGGCGAACACGAAAGGGGCCTTGGCTTCCTCGCCTATCGCCTGACGACCGACTTGCGAGTTGGCGCCGTCAGCGCCAACAATCGCTCGCGCCCGAACGCGCTTCAATCGATCCGCATCGCCCCGTCCCGCGCCTTCAGGGCGATAGACGACGATAGCGGCGCCTGCCTCGTCGCGATCAAGCGAAACGAAGGTTCCGTTGCGCCGAACGGCGCCGGCTTCTTCAGCGCGCGCGCGGAGGAATTCATCGAAATGTTCCCGATCGACCATGCCGACATATCCGCCGTCTATCGGCATGTCGACGCGGGCTTTCGAAGGCGCGATCATCTGCGCGCTCTTCGCGCGAGCGACGATGACCTCGTCAGGAATCTGGAAGTCGCGAATAAGACGCGGCGGTATCGCGCCGCCGCATGGTTTGATCCGCCCGTTTCGGTCAAGCAGCAGAACATTCCGGCCAGCGCGCGCAAGATCCATCGCAGCTGTCGCGCCTGCAGGGCCGCCGCCAACAACAACGGCGTCAAAAGTTTCGAGATCCGGCGTGGCGCGTTCCATCATCGTCCGTCTCCATCATTAAAATGTTTCATTCAGCCGCCACCGGTCGTTTGGCAAGCAGTGAAGTTGCGGGTAAGGCGGGCAAGGTGCCTGCGCGTGGCGAAATCTGACCAACGCGAAGGGCGAGCCAGGCTGCAACGACGAACACCGCTGCCTGAACTGCAAAGAC
>JBGTFV010000308.1:0-6538 GCA_041747095.1 Parvularculaceae bacterium | reverse complement strand
GCTTCCGGCGTCAGGTTCGCCTTGTCGTAATCGAAGTAAACAACGAAGTTGACAGGCTCCAGCGAGGCGTCCTGGCGTTCGCTGATTTGCGGCGGGCATTCGGACGAAACCGGAACGCTCGAACCGTCCCAGCAATCCTTGTACTGAACCGCTACCTTGGCCGGGGCGGCGGCGCCAAAGTTCCAGCGCAGGCCAGCAAACAGGCTGTGATTGCGGTAGGACTGATTCAGTTGGGTTTCTTGACCGTTTACGAGGCCGTCGAACTCCGCGCGGATAGCCGTCACATAACGATAAGACAAATCCAGCTTCAGGTTATCAGCAAGCGGGAACGCAAGACCTGCGATGCCCTGCGCGCCAAGTCGCGTCGAAGAATCATCAACAGCCAATGAAAATGGGCCATTGACCGCCGTCGGATTGACGCCACTGTAATTGGCCTTCAAGTGAACAGCGCCGATGCCTACGCCAACGTATGGCTGGATCCACCCATCGCGCGTGATATCGTAAAGAAGGTTGGCAAAACCGGTGAACGCTTTAGTGTCGCCGGTCAGTTGGGACGGCAATCCCGAAAAGCCTAGGCCGTCGCCGGGGAGATGGCGCACATCATTTTGCCGGTAGGCAAACTCGAGTTCGCCGCGGAAGCCATTGGAATAGGCATACCCGAGCGCCGTGTAGACGCCGATGCCATTTTCGTAGTCCAGCTCCGAATCAAAAGCGAACGGCGGTGCGCTGCCCTCAAAATCCTGATCAGGATTATTGTAGGACAACCCGGCGCCAATCGCGCCGTAAAGGCCTTCATAGGCAGATGCTGCGGGCGCAAAGGCCACCGCTGCGACTGCGCCCAGGAACATTGATTTTAATTTCATGGATCCCCTCCTACGAGAGATGACTAGCTATAGGGGCGGCGCTGATCGCCGGTGCCCTGAAATGCTGAGGTAGTCCTAGCCAAGTTGCCCATTTCAATACAATCCTTTTGTCGTATTTGAGTGACTGATTTCGCCGCATTCAGCCAGATAGCGCGGGGATGTTGCATCCGGGCATCGCCTTGCGAAAAGTGTTAAAACCTGCAAGCAAAGCGGCGATCGGGAATATAAAGCGAGAGCGATGGGCGCCTGATGCTATCCTGTAAATCAAAGGTCGTTTCGCGCCCGAATTGGGCCCTTCCAGCTTTGCTTCCACAGTCTGGACGACCAATTCTGGCCGCCGCGGCGGCGCTGATTGCGTATGCTGTTTCGCCGGCGGTGGGACAAGGGTCGCCGACCGCCCCGATCGAACAGCTGCTGCAAGAGATCGCGACGGCCCCGTCCCCCGACCGAATCAAGACGGATATCGAGAGGCTTGCCGGGTTCGGCACCCGCCATACGCTGTCCGACACCGTCTCCGAAACCCGCGGCATTGGCGCCGCACGGCGTTGGATCGAGGCGGAATTCCAATCGATTTCAAGAGAGTGCGGCGGCTGCCTCGAGGTTCTGACTGTCAGCGATTTCGTTGAAGGCGAACGCCGGATCCCGAACCGGACCGAAATCGTTAACGTCATTGCGATTCAGCGCGGACAACTTGATCCTGACCGCATTGTGATCATGAGCGGCGACATCGATACCCGCGTGACCGATCCGTTGAACGGCGTTGACGACAGTCCGGGGGCAAACGACAACGCATCGGGGATGGCGGGGACGATTGAGGCGGCCCGTGTGCTGTCGAAGAGGAAGTTCGCCGGCACAATCATTTACGCGGGCCTTTCCGGAGAAGAACAAGGCCTTTTCGGCGGCCGCATCCTCGCGAAATACGCTCTCGACAAGGGCTGGCGCGTTAAGGCGGTTTTGAACAACGACATGATCGGGAATATCGCCGGCATTGACGGGGTGATTGACAATAGCACGGCGCGGGTTTTTTCGGAGGGCGTTCGCGCCGTTGAAACGCCGGAAGAGGCGGTGCAAAGGCGCCTGACGGGAGGCGAGGTAGACTCGGCCTCGCGCAATCTGGCGCGCTATGTCGTCCGGATGGCGGAATATGTGCCCAACCTCGACGTCATGATGGTTTACCGCCTCGACCGCTTTGGTCGCGGCGGACACCACCGGCCCTTCAATGAAGCTGGCATTCCGGGGGTTCGCATCATGGAGACCCACGAACATTACGATCGTCAGCATCAGGATATTCGCGTCGAGGACGGTCGCGCTTATGGGGACGTCATTGAAGGCGTTGATTTTGATTACGCAGCGAAACTAACGGCGTTGAACGCTGTGGTGCTGGCAGGCATGGCGAGCGCGCCACCCTTCCCCGCGGACGTTGCAATCGAGGGCGCCGTTTCGCCTTCCACGACATTGAAATGGCGCGGCGCAACGGGAAAGGCGGCGCGGGATCTCGCTGGCTATCGCATTTATTGGCGGGAAACTGATGCGCCGCAATGGAGCCGCAGCCGTTTCGTCGGCATCGCGGACGCCGCAACACTGGAAAATATCGTTATCGACAACTATTTTTTCGGCGTCGCCGCAGTCGCCAAAAACGGCGCTGAGACACCGGTTGTTTTTCCGGGCCCTGCGGGTGATTTCGGCGATTAAGCCCGTGGCGCCAACGCTTACGGACAAACATTTTCAGGTTGGCGCACTCACATGCCTCCCAGACGCTTATTAATCACTAAACGGAGTTGACCTATGCGCCGCAGCCTGCTGATCGGAATTTCCCTTCTTACACTCGCTGGACTGGCAGGTTGCACGCCGCCGCCACGCCAGGAAGGCGCCGAAAGATCTGTCGCCGCAACGCCTGAGGCGGCGTCGGAACAACTCTATGCGTGGCTTGAAGCGGCGTACGAGGAAGAAGTGGCGCGCTCGCCAATGCGCCAGACCTCGCTCGGCCGCAAAACCAATAACGACAAATGGGACGATCCGAGCGACGCGGCGGCCGTGGCAGACATGGAATGGCGGCGCGGCAAGCTCGCCGAAATGAAAGCGACATTCAATCCGGCCAAACTTGATGACGCCGGTCGTCTCAATTTCAGGCTCTATGAATTCGCGATCGATGAGGCCGAGCGCGCCTTCGCGTGGCGCGATAAGGGTTACGCCTTCTCACAGTTTGGCGGCCCCCATCAAAATACGCCGCCGTTCCTGATTAATTTTCACAAGGTCGATACGGTAGCGGACGCCGAAGCTTACGTCGGTCGGCTAGAGTCGATGGACGATTATCTCGACGGCGCGCGCGCCGTGTTTGAGGCGCGGGCCGCCAAGGGCGTGCTGCCGCCGGCTTTCGCTTTCCCGCAGATGACCGCAACCGCACGTAACGTTATCTCCGGCGCGCCGTTTACGGAGGGCGACGCCAATCCGGTTTACGCCGACATTTCAGGCAAAATAGACGCGCTTAGCATCGACGCAGACGCCAAAGCCGCGCTGAAGGCGCGGGCGGAAACGGCGCTCCTCAACAACGTCCGTCCTGCGTTCGAACGGCTTATCGGCTCGTTCGAGGCTCTTGGCGCGAGCGCCACAAGCGATGACGGCGTGTGGAAGCTTCCTGATGGCGAGGCGTACTACAATGCACGCCTTGCCGCCTCAACGACGACGCCGCTGACTGCGGATGAAATTCATGAAATTGGCCTTGCTCAATTCGCGCGCATTCACGCCGAAATGCAGACAATCATGACGGCGGTCGGGTTCGAAGGTACGCTGGAAGAGTTTTTCGCGAAGCTGCGCACCGATCCACAGTTTTACTATCCCAATACGGATGAAGGACGCGAAGCCTATCTCGCGGAAGCAACGCGCGTCATTGATGAAATGACCGAACGTCTGGACGAGCTATTCTATACCAAGCCTAAAGCCCCGCTGGTCGTCAAAAGAGTTGAACCTTTCCGGGAAAAATCAGCAGGCATCGCATCTTACAACAGCCCGTCAGAAGATGGCACGCGCCCGGGTATTTATTACGTCAACCTGACGGACATGGCGGCGATGCCGAAATATCAACTCGAAGCCATTGCCTATCACGAAGGCGCGCCGGGCCACCACATGCAGCGGGCAATAGCCCAGGAACTGGATGGCGTGCCAAGCTTCCGCAAGTTCGGGGGGTATACGGCCTATTCCGAAGGCTGGGGCCTTTACTCCGAAGACCTGCCGAAGGAACTGGGGCTTTATCAGGACCCGTATTCCGACTTCGGCCGCCTTGGCACCGACGCATGGCGCGCTGCGCGCCTCGTGGTCGATACTGGCCTGCACGCCAAAAAATGGACGCGCGAGGAAGCTATCTCCTTCATGCTGAAATCGGCGCCGCTTTCAGAGGAACAGGCTCGCAAGGAAATCGAGCGATACGTTGTCATCCCTGGCCAGGCGACTTCCTACATGATCGGAAAGCTGAAGATACGCGAACTTCGCGCCCGGGCTACCGAACAGCTTGGCGAAAGGTTTGACGTCAAGGCATTCCACGATCTCGTACTGGCGAACGGCGCCGTGCCGCTTCCGGTGCTTGAAGAGATCGTCGATGGCTGGATTGCGATACAGCTGAAGGCCAGTTGAGGCGCGCATCACTCGCGCGCTGACGGCGGATAGCCTGCTCTATCGGCCTGTGGCTTGATTTGGGGCGGACAGCGCTGCGCTCATAGAGCCGGCTCACTCTTATCCACTGCAATCAACAAAAAAATCCCCCGGCGCAAAGCCGGGGGATTTTACTTGCTTGGGTTTGATGTCAGAGCCTCGCGAAGCCGTTCTCGCTTCCCCAGAGGTACCAGTTGTCGACGACTGTTCCCGTCAACAGGATGCCGATCCCGCCTGTCAGCGTGCAAAGTGTAGCGAACCACCAGGCCCAGCGATGGATGGATTCCACCGTTGCGTTGAAGCCCATGGTCCAGCGCCAGAACAAACCAGCGCGCTCCGACGCCGTCCCACGATCGGTGATCTGCTCAATCTCGCGCTCGCCGCCGTAGCGTCCAACCGCCAGGATCGTCGCACCGTGCATGGCGAACAGCAGCGCTGAGCCATAAAGGAAGACGATCGAAAGCATGTGGAATGGATTGTAGAACAGATTTCCGTAGATCAACGAGAAATTGTTCGTCCATTCGAGGTGCGAGAAGATGCCGAAGGGAACGGCCTCGCTCCAGCTTCCCATCATGATCGGGCGAATAAAACCGAGCACGAGGTAGAGCCAGATTGCCGATGCAAAACCCCAGGCGACGTGCGTTCCCATTCCGAGCTGAATGGCGCGGCGATAGGTCCGGACCCACCACAACAGGATCGACGTCGTCAGGAAGAAACCGGCAATTAGCCACCAGCCGCCCTCATTCAGCGGGGGCAGGATCTTCAGGCCGTGTTCAGGCAAAGGCGCATCAAGCGAAAGCCAGAAGAGTTGACCGAAAAACCGTATCGGGTTCCAGTCCACCGACGCCCACATGTTAAGGCCGATGATCTCGAACGCGATGAGGCCGCAGACAATTGAGACGATGCCAGTCCAGCCGAGATAGATCGGCCCGATCTGCGCATCGCCCAGTTTGCCTATCCAGTAGTTCGTTGTCGTCGCCGTTTCCCGCCGATCGCCCTTTGGAAGCGGCACGCCAAGGTCGACGTGGCCACGAACCTGGACCTGCGTGAAGATATTTTGATAGTCAGCCATTTCTAATGTTCCTTATACGGTCCATTGATCACTTCCAGATCGGGATGTTTTTCCAGAAATCCCACCACTCGACCCACGAGCCTTCATAGAATGGCCCGCTGATGACGATGCAGATGGCGCTCCAGAACCCCGCGGAAAGCGCAAGGAACAGGCCCAGCCGGTGAATGCCGAGCGTGCCAATGGAGTATCCAAGAATATCGCGGAAAAATGTGTTCTCATGTTCGGGCGCTTTGACTTCCTGGCCCTTTTGAGGATTGGTCGCCGACAATACGAGCGCGCCGTGCAGCGCCAGCGCAAACGTCGTTACGAAGAAAAAGCTGACGGCGATCATGTGCGCAGGATTGTAGTGAAAGTTCACGTAAGCATAGCCGGTGTAAGACACCCAATCGAGGTGGCTCATGATGCCGTATGGGAAACCATGCGACCATGAACCCATCAGTACCGGGCGGATGACAACGAGCGTGACATAGGCGAATATCGCCACCCCGAAGGCGATGGGAACGTGATATCCCATGCCAAGTTTGCGGCAGATCTCAACTTCCCTGAGCGCCCACGAGACAAACGCGCCGATCGCGCAGATCGTGATGATCTGCCAGAGGCCACCCTCAAGCATTGGCGCAAGGGACAAGCCATAACTTTCCGCTGGCGGATTGATACTGATCAGCCAGGGGTTCCATGTCGGGCCTGTCGCCGCGCCGTAAAATATCAGCGCTGTTCCAAGGACCGAGAAAAAGAATGCGGTAATGCCAAAGAAGCCCACATAAAGCGGGCCAACCCAGAAGTCGAACAGGTCGCCGCCGACAAGTGTCCCGCCGCGCACCCGGTACTTCCGTTCGAAACTCAAAAGAGCCATGTCCTAATTCCTTCAGTACGGCCAATCGGTGCGTCTTGTAATCGGCGCCGCCAGCGTCGCCGCCGGCCGAGGGCGGACGCCGCATCGCATACTCACAACATTCTC
>JBGTFV010000307.1:0-5337 GCA_041747095.1 Parvularculaceae bacterium | reverse complement strand
CGAGGCTCGGAGAGCCCGTCGATTTCGGCGTTCGCGCGCTAGCCGCCTTCGCGCCGAGCCTTTCCGGGCAGCGCCTTGGCCGGTTTGCCGCGTCAGGCGTCGGGACGTCGGTTTTGTTATCAATGATCGCCCGTAACACGGAATGCGACGTCGCGGTGATTGCGCTGATCGGCGAGCGCGGCCGGGAGGTGCGCGAGTTCATCGAAGACCATCTCGGCGAAGACGGACTTGCCCGCGCCGTAATCATCGTCGCCACCTCCGACGAGCCGGCGATGATGCGGCGCGAAGCTGCCTTTCTCGCGGCGACCGTCGCCGAACATTTCCGCGATCGCGGCGATCACGTTCTTTGTATGATGGATTCCCTGACGCGCGTCGCGGCTGCGCAGCGCGAGATTGGCCTTGCTGCAGGGGAGCCCCCGACCGCGAAGGGCTATACGCCGTCTGTTTTCTCAATCCTGCCGTCGATTCTCGAACGGGCCGGCCCAGGTCTCGAAGGGCAGGGCGCGATCACTGGGGTGTTCACGGTGCTCGTCGAAGGCGACGACCATGATGAGCCAATTGCCGATGCCGCACGTTCGATTCTCGACGGACACATCGTCCTGGACAGACGCATCGCAGAGCGCGGGCGCTTCCCCGCGATCGACGTTTTGCGTTCGGTCTCGCGTTGCGCCGGAACGGCGTTGCCCGACTCGGCGCGCGAACCAGTCGCCCGGGCAAGGGCGCTTGCATCCGCATACGAAGATATGCGCGATATGATCCGCGTCGGCGCCTATCGACACGGCGCGAACCCGGAAATCGACGCAGCGATCGCTTTTCACCCGCATCTGGAACAATTTCTCGCCCAAAGGGCCGATGAGCGCACGTCGCTCGAGGCGACCTATGAGGCGCTTGCTGCAATCGTCCAATTGCAGGCCGGAGCGAACGCATGATCGGGGATGAAAAAACCGACCAATCATTGCGGCGACTACTCAAGCAATCCCGACTGAAAGCGGAGGAAGTCGGGGCGCGCGTCGCCGACCTTGAGACCGCGCGGGCGTCTACGAGCGTTCTGTTACATCGGCTTACCGAAGCGGTCCGCGCTGAAGAGGCTGCCGCGATAGGCGATGGAGCCGCCAATCTAGCCGACCTTGCCAGGTACCTCGAAGGCGCCGCGATCAAGCGCGCAACCATCAAGCTGACCTGCGAGCGGCTCGATAATGAAATCGTCGTCGCGCGGCGACAACTCGAGGACGCTTTCATCGAAATGAAGAAACTTGAACACCTGCTGGACGTCTCCAAGCGCGTATCGCAGCGGCGTCGGAACAGGACGGAACTCGCGGCGATCGAGGATTCCGCGCGGATGCGTCGACGGGGGTAAGACGTCGCGCTCTCCGCTGTTTACCTTTTGTTCACAGACGTGCTGGCAATTTTTCCCCAAATACATTTCCTTCCCGGAACTATCCTCAGTTTAACTGAGATAAAGAGCGTTTAAAGTTTGACGTCCCATAAAATCCCATGTTATCCCAAAAAGTGTCGGTCAGTTCCTCGCGCCAGCCGCGCGCGTCTTCAAGGCGCGCAAGCGGGCTGGGGTAAAAGTCGGGACTTTTGTGGCGGACGTCGGTCTAGGGCGGAGATCAGTCGGCAATGTTGCGGGCGCCGGAAGACTCGTTTCTTGGGTCTCATACCAACAAGATTGACGCCAAAGGCCGGATCGCCGCGCCGGCCGACTTTCGGCGCGCGCTGAACCTCGACACGTTCAACGGTTTTTACTGCCTGCCGTCGCTTCGCGGGCCGCTGCTCGAATGCGGCGGCGGCGACTTCATCGACTCATTGAAGGCAATGATCGGCCAACTCGACCCGTTCGATCCGGATCGATGGGCGCTGGAAGAGCATCTCCTGGGGCAGGTTCGACCTATTCATCTTGATGGGGAGGGGCGATTTATTTTGCCCGAACAGTTCCGCAGCCACGCGCGGCTTACCGAGCGCGCCCTGTTCATGGGCCTCGGCGAGACGTTTCACATCCGGCCCATCGACAGCGCCGCGGAGGTGAGCGCTAAGGCCGATCAAGCAAAGGTCGCGCTCATGAGATTGCGCAATCCGGTGAATTCAATGCGGGGCGGCTCATGAGCGGAGGACACGCGCCCGTCCTCGCTGAAGCGGCGGTCGCTGCGCTCAGTCCTATCGATAGAGGCGTTTACGTCGATGCGACTTTCGGCGCCGGGGGATATACGCGGGCCATTCTCGCCGCGGCGAATTGCGCCGTTTACGGCTTTGATCGCGACCCGACCGCCATAGAGCGCGCCGGATCCTGGGCGCAGGCATACGCCGGACGGCTACAATTGATCAATCGACCCTTCGCTGATTTGGAAGAGGCGCTCGCCGCGCGCGACGTTCGCGGCATTGATGGCATTGTTTTCGATCTCGGCGTTTCCTCGATGCAACTCGATGAGGCTGAAAGGGGTTTTTCATTTCGGTTCGACGGTCCACTGAACATGCGGATGGACGGCGGCGCGCCGAACGCGGCCGACCTCGTGAACGAGGCGGAGATCGGCGACCTTGCAGCAATCTTTCGCGTCCTCGGTGAGGAAAAGCGCGCGGGTCGGATCGCGCGCGCGATCGTTGCCGCGCGTGTCGAAGCGCCAATCGCAACAACGCTCGGGCTCAGCTCGATTATCGAGGCGGCTGCGCCGCGCCGGCGCCCCGATGAGATCCATCCCGCCACCCGGGCGTTTCAGGCGTTGCGGATATTCGTCAATGATGAGTTGGGCCAACTCGCTCGGGCGCTGATGGCAGCCGAGAGATTGCTGCGCCCCGCCGGACGGATCGTTGTCGTCGCCTTTCATTCCCTGGAAGACCGCATCGTCAAGCAATTTCTCGTAGATCGCAGCGGTAATGCGCCAGCGCCATCTCGCCATGCGCCGCCGGTTGCGCGCGCGGCCGCAACTTTCCGTCTGCTGACGGAAGGCGTCGTTACCGCTGATGCGGCTGAGGTCGAGCGCAATCCCCGCTCACGCTCGGCCAAGCTTCGCGCCGCTATCAGGACCGAGGCGCCAGCGGTCGGCGGAGACTGGCGCGACCTCGCGCCCGCGCCTGAACTATCTGTAACCTTGCGAAAATGGAGCCAGGCCCATGATTAGACTCTCGATGTTTGTCTTTTGTCTTTTGCTTCTCGCCGCCGCCGCAGGCCGATATCAGGCAGAATTATCGGTGCGCGACGCGCGTGCGGAACTCCAGCGACTCAAGCAAGAAAAGATAGAAGAAGTTCGGGAAATCCAGATGTTGCGCGCCGAACTTGCCTACCTCGAAAGTCCGGACAGGCTTGCCGGACTTGCCGACAGGCTGACCACGCTGGCCCCGCTTTCCGGCAGCCAATTGCTGACCGCCGATGATTTTTTGCTGGCGTTTGGCGATGCGGGGTATGCGCGCGCTGCGACTCTGGACGAGAAGCGTGAGGCGGATCCAGTCGCCCACGCTATCGCTGTTGCCGATCTCGGCGCGTTGCGTTGATGCGTTCGGCAATCAAACCCGGCTACGGCAATTACGCGCCGTAACCGAGATCAAGCAGGGGTGCGATGACATCAATAGGGAGAGCAGTTGAGCGACTGGCGAAGCGGCGGCTGGAACATGGCCGGCGACGTCCTCGCGCCTATCTCATAGCCGAATGTGCGCGAGCGGCCGCGATTGATAACGCCGGATCGCCACTCATTCGCCGACGGTCGCGCGCGGCGGAGAGTTCAGGCCGGCGTCTTGAGATGTGCGCGGTCGCATTCGCCGCCGCTTTTGGCCTGCTCGGCGTTCGCCTTGGATATGTTGCGCTTGATGAATCGCGTCACCCCAATCTGGCGGCATATTCCGGACGCATCTTAGATGCGGCGCCCCGGCCGGAGATCGTTGACCGTCACGGCGCCTTGATCGCCGTCGATCGCCCGTCAAAAACATTGATCCTTCCAGGCGACGAGGTCTGGGATGCGAGCGAGGCGGCTGAAGCGATTAAAACCATTCTCCCATCTATCGACGCGCAGGAACTCGTCCGCCGGCTAGAAGCAGGTCATCACGTCGAGGTTGCTCGCAACCTGACGCCGGCGCAGGCAGATGCGCTCTTTGTTCTCGGACTGACCGGCGCGCGTTTCGTTCGCGATTTTACGCGGTTCTACCCGCAAGGGCGCGCCGCAGCGCATGTCGTCGGTCACACTGAAGCGGGGCGTGGCGGGGTGATGGGCCTCGAGCATAGCCTGGACGCGCGATCAGTGAGGCGCAATCCGATCGAACCTTTGGTTGCAACGCTTGATCTGCGCGCGCAGCAAATTCTTGAGGACGAGTTGCTGGCTGCGATGGCGAAATTCCATGCCAGCGCCGCTTGGGGCGGCGTCATGGACATCTCGAGCGGAGAGGTCCTAGCGCTCGCGAGCCTGCCGGATTTCGACCCGGGCAACCCCGGCGCCGCGCCAGCGGATCATCGCCGCAATCGCGCCGTTTATGATCGCTATGAACTTGGCTCGGCATTTAAGATTTTCACTGCCGCTGCGGCGCTGGAAGCGGGCGCGGCGAGCGAAACGAGCGTCTACGATGCGCGTCATGGTTATCAGGTTGCGGACAGAATCATCCGCGATTACCGCGGCAAGAACCGCATTTTGAGTTTTACCGAAGTGTTGCAGCATTCCTCGAACATTGGCGCAGCGCGGATGGCCGCTGATCTCGGGCCAGTTCGGCAGCGCGCAGCCCTCCAATCGCTTGGGCTTCTAGACCCCTTGCCAATTGAACTGGCGGAGCGGCGCGCCCCGGATTTTCCCCGCCGATGGGGACCCGTCGAGGCGGCTACAATATCGTATGGGCACGGCATCGCGGTAACGCCGCTACATCTCCTGGCCGCCTTCGCGGCGTCCGTCGGCGATGGCTTTTACCGAGCCCCGTCGTTCGTACGCGGCGAATCAAACCCGCCCGGCCGGCGCGCGTTTTCGGAAGACACGACAGCGGTCATGCGCCGCGCTTTGCGGCGCGTCATCACCGGCGGCTCATCCTCTCAGGCGGAAGCGCCCGGATACTTTCCGATCGGCAAGACTGCAACTGCCGATAAGCCGACGAACGGCGGATATGACCGCAATGCGCGCATTTCGACTTTCGTCGGGGCGTTCCCCGGTCACGCGCCCCAATACGCCGTCCTCGTTTCGCTGGACAATCCCCAGCCAATCGAAGGCACGCACGGTTTCGCGACAGCCGGCTGGAACGCGGCCCCGGTATTCGCCTCGGCGGTATCGCGCCTCGCGCCGGTTCTCGGCGTGTTGCCGGCAGACGAGGGCGTTGCCGTCGCATCCTTCATGGGACTGGGCGCGGGCGCCGATCGTTCGGCCGTGGCGCTAG
>JBGTFV010000306.1:0-1690 GCA_041747095.1 Parvularculaceae bacterium | reverse complement strand
TCGCGGCGCACAGCGTTGACGCGCAGCCCCTCCACATCGCCCCGCGCCCAGGCGTCTGCGAGGCGGCGCGCGCGCACGACGCCTTCATTGCTGAAGTCGACAGCCTCGGAAATGCAGGCGCGGTTCGTCGCTTCGGAAAAGTCCTTCATCGAGCGCAGCACAAGTCGCGCGTCGCTGAACGCGAAATCAAACTCGGCGAGCGGCTTGACCTTCGCCCCGGCCCGCCGGGCGAGGCGCGAGATTTTTTTCTCGATGGGGGCAAAGCTCTCAAGGCCCGCGCCTTCCGCCGCTTCGGAGGTGAGGCCGCCGGCCTGAATAACCGGATGGAAGCGGCTCGGCTCGATCTTGTCGAGCGCGCGCGCCATGGCGTCGGAATCAGCATCCGCGTCTTCGTCCGCATCGGGATCTTCGTCATCGATTGCATCTTCGGCGGGCTTTTTCCGGCGCGCTTTCCGCGCGGCTTTCGCCTCCTCCTTTGCAACGGCCGCCCGCGCTCGCGCGGCGTTGAATTCCGCAGCGAGTTCTGGCCCCACGCGATCGGCGAGGGTCGTTCCCTTCGGCATGACGATCCGATCGCGGTCGACCGTCATGGTGCGGACCATGGCGCCGAGAAGCCGGGCGCGATTGCCCGCGCCAAAGGCGACCTTGGCGGCGACAAGCGCGGTATCGGCTTCCTCGAGCACGCCCGCGACCGTGCGATCATCCCATTCGAGGTCTTCGGGCAGGTACTCAACCGTTGCCAGCACGAAGACTTCCGAGTCCGCGTCATGCACGCGCCACAGTCGCGGCCCGGCGCGCTTGCCGGTGACGACAATTTCATCGGCTGCGAGGGCGGCAGGGACGGAGATCGCCTGCGCCGCGACGAGCGCCAGGCCAGCGAGGAGAACGCGCGCAAGACGAGCCGACATGAAGCACCCTCGGTTTCAAGACAGGGGCCACTGACCACGCCCGCAGCGGCGCGGCAAGCCGGGAGGCGATCAGGCGTCGACGAGCGCCGCGGCAAACGCGGCGAGCCGTTCGGCATCGAGCGCATGTCCCTTCGCCGGGTCGCGCAGACCGGAACAGATATCGAGGCCGAAGGGCCCTACCCTTTGCGCAGCGGCGCGCGCATTCGCCGGATCGAGTCCGCCCGCGAGAAATACCGGTATGGCGACGGCCTCGACAATGCGCCGGCTGACCGACCAGTCATGCGTGTCTCCGGTGCCGCCAAGCGTGCGCACGGGCGCAGAGGGCTTGCCGGAATCAAGAAGCAGCGCGTCGACATGGGGGCTTGTGACGCGCGCCGCTTCGATTGCCCTATCGTCTTCCACATGGATGACCTGAATGATCCGCAATCGCGGGTGGGCGCGCCGCAGGACGCCATAAGCCCCCTCGCTCGGGGCATCCACGATCTGCACCGTGTTGACGCCCGTCGCGGCGACGTGGTCGGCGATGGCCGCGCCGTCGGTTCGGCTGGTCAGAAGCGTTGTCCACAGACGGTCGCCATGACGTCGCGTCGCGTGGGCGGCGATCTCGGCGATCAATTCGTCGTCAATCGGGCCGACGCCGTTCGGCATCGGTCCCACAAGACCGACCGCAAGCGCGCCTGCCGCAGCGGCCATGTCGACCTCGGCGGCCGACTGCATGCAGCAGATCTTGAAGCGAACGGCGCTCATCGGCGCCACGGCGCGCCGCCAGCGACGTCGCGGTC
>JBGTFV010000305.1:0-3089 GCA_041747095.1 Parvularculaceae bacterium | reverse complement strand
CACCAGGTGCGCTCGATGGTCGGCGCTCTCGCGCAGGTCGGACTGGGGCGATGGCGCATAGGGGATGTCGCCGCTGCGCTCGTCGCGCGGGATCGCACCGCGTGCGGACCAGTCGCGCCGGCCGAGGGGCTCTATTTTGTTGAAGCGCTCTACTAGCCGGCGACAGGCCGGACGAGGGCGAGCGCGACGAAGCTGACGAAGGCATTCGCCCCCGCGCCGACCATGATCAGCGCGGCGATAAGCGCAATCGTCGGGCCAACCGCAGCAGCGAGACTGCGCCGGAGCAGCCCCCAATAGATGGCGAGCGACAGGGCAAGGCTCGGCAGCCCAAGCGCCTGTCCGATCATCGGCCCGCCTGCTGCAAGGCCGCCGAGAGGTAGGATCTGCAAGCCAACGACCAGCGCCTGCCCCCAATTGTAGCCGACGATCAGGTCAGCGATCCGCCGCCCGGCGCCCAGCAGATTTGCGGCGATGATCAGCACCCCAATCGAGAGCGCCCAATCGAGCGCGAGAATGGCGAGTTGCGCCGCAATAAGCGTCGGCATAGGCGCAAAGAACAAGCCGGCGTTTTCTGTCGCAGGGTCAACCTGTAAAGCGACGCGCCGCAGCAACAGGGCGCTGGCGATCGCGAGTGGCGCAGCGACAAGATAGGCGAAAGCCGATCGAAAGACCCCATCAATCGTGCGGTCGAGTTCCTCACGCCACCCGGGCAGGTCGAACGCCATTTTGAACGCAGCCGCCATCTGGCTGGCGGCGTAATCGAGCGTCATCGCCCGCCGCCATAGCGCGCGAAGTAGTTGCGCAGCAGTCGCTCGTAAATGTTGCTCAGCGTATGGATATCTTCTGTCGGCGTGCGCTCATCAACCTGATGGATCGTCGTTCCCACGAGGCCAAGCTCGGCGACGGGCGCGTAGGAACGAATAAAACGCGCATCCGACGTGCCGCCTGTCGTCGAAGATATCGGGCGCTGTCCCGCAACGGCTTCAACGGCGTTGCCGACGAGCTCAATGAAATCAGCATCTGTCGTCAGGAACGCTTCGCCCGAAACGATCGCCTTCAACTGATATCGGGCGCCTGTTCGCGCGGCGACAGCGTCAAGCCGGCCGCGAATCCACGCCTCAATCGTCTCGCCCGTCCAGTTCGGATTGAAGCGCACGTTGAAACGCGCGGTCGCCTCGCCGGGGATGACATTCGACGCGTCATTGCCGACGCGGATGTCAGTCACCTGCAGGCTGGACGGCGGAAAGTCTGTATACCCCTCATCGACCGGCTCTGCGAGCAGGCTCTGCAGGAAGTCGGTCAAGTCGTGGATTGGGTTGCGCGCCCGGTCGGGATACGCGACGTGTCCCTGCACGCCGGCGACTGTCAGCCAGCAATTGATGCTGCCGCGCCGACCAACCTTTATGACATCCCCAAGCGTGACGGCGCTTGAGGGTTCGCCCACAATGCAATGATCGATCCGCTCGCCGCGATCGGCAAGCCAGCCGAGCATCTTGCGCGTGCCGTTGATAGCCGGCCCTTCCTCATCGCCGGTGATCAACAGGCTGATGGAGCCGGGCGTATCGCCATTGTCGATGATGCGCGCGGCTGCTGCGATGAAGGCGGCGATGGCCCCCTTCATATCGGCTGCGCCCCGCCCCCAGATGAGACTGTCGCGAATGACGCCTGAAAACGGCGGCGCCGACCAGCGCTCAATGGGTCCGGTCGGGACGACATCCGTGTGACCGGCGAAACAGAAGTTCGGGGCCATTGCGCCGCGCCGCGCGTAGAGATTGTCGACCGGGTCTGCGCCAGGCTCTTCAAATCGCAGTCGATGCGTCTCGAACCCAAGACCGCCCAGCGCATCCTCAACGAGGTCGAGCGCGCCCGCGTCGATCGGCGTGATCGATGGGCGCTGGATCAGCGCCTGCGTGAGCGCGATGGGATCGATCACTGTCATGGCAGGCGTGGTAGCCGAGGCGGCCCCTACTCACAAGAATGCAGGGCTCGCGCGCATGAGGCGGGAGGTCGCGCCCGCCCGAAGCGCAGATCCTAGCGGAAGGCGTACCGAAGTTTCATCGAGGCGATATAGGCCGTGGCATTAGCCGTCGCCTGAAGATCGCCGCGCGTCAGGTTCTCCAACTGCGCGCCGGACAGGTTAATCGGCCGCTCATCGAGGAAAATCACCGCCGCGGCGAAATCGAGCGAAAGCCGGTTGCTGATTTCATGCGAGACGCCAGCCGTCAGCCAGGTTCTGTCGCTATCCGGAATGCGCGGCGAGGCGAATTCATCGCGCACCGGGGTTTCGTCGATCATGAACCCGGCCCGCAAGGTTGTGCGCGGCGACAGGTCGTATTCAGCGCCGAGCGCGAACGCCACGGTGTTGCGCCAGTTCTGCGTCAGGACTTCGGTTGGTTGGGCCGGGTTGTCGAATTCGATGGTGACGTTCTCGAACGCCGCCCAGCGCGTGTACACGACGCTCGCCAGCACCGACAGGCGGTCGGAAACCTCTATTTCGGCCCCGAACTGCAGCGAGGCGGGTGTAATGAACGCCGCTGACGCGGGACCATTCTGGAAAAGTCCCGCAATGCCAGCAAGCGCCTGGCCGGGGACAGACCCGGCAAGGTCGAAATTAGCGACGCCGTTCAACTCGTGCTCGATTTTCGAAGTGTAGCTGGCGCCAAGCGTCAGAAACGAGGCCGGTTGGATCTGAAAACCGCCAACGAAGCCGATAGCAACGTCGTCTGCCTGAACATCCACGAAAACGTCGGCCGTGCCTGGAAGGAAGCTACCGAGCTGGCTGGCCGTAACGATACCGGCGGCGTCGATAGCCGCGCTAACCCCGAGGTCGAGATACTGGATGCGTACGCCGCCGCCAATCGAGGCGAAGGGCGATAGCGCAATAGCCACCATAGGCGTCGCTGCAATTGTCTTGAGGTCGGTTTCCAGCGCGTGATAGCGGATCGCCGAGTCATTATTGTAGATCGTCTCGAAGCCGAACGGCGCGTTGACCGTCAGGCCGACATGAATGCGATCGTTCAGACGTGCGGCAAGCGCCAAATTTGGCAGCGCCGCGTCACTGAGCACGCCGTCGCCCGCCGACGCTCCCG
>JBGTFV010000304.1:0-2578 GCA_041747095.1 Parvularculaceae bacterium | reverse complement strand
AAGGGCGGCGCCGCGCCGTCGACGCTCACCGGCGGGCCAAAGAGATCCAGATCGAGCCCTTCCCATGACCGCCTCACAACAGCAAGAGGCGCAAGGTTGTCGGCGGTGTGGGTGAAACCAAACGACCGCGCCGATGGCGTGACGTTCGGGAGGTCGATCCAAGACGCGCCGGGGTCGCCTGGCCCGGAAAACATAACGACACGGTTAAGGTCGCGCAGCTTTGCCATAAAGCCGGCGTGCCCGGCGCCCTGGCTATGGCCGGCCGCTGTCACCAGCGACCAGTCTACCGAGCCGCTTACCAGATAGCGGCCCCAGCCTTCGGCGGGAAAGTTCGCATTAAGGTAGACGAGCAGCGACAACAGCCGGCCGTCGATTGAATTGGCCGAATTAACCGAAACGAGCGGGCTCGCATCGACGCCCGTGATGACCTCGCGACGCAGCGCGCCTGCGCATTCCGGCGGAGCCGACCCCGGACACAAAGACCCCACGGCCTGATCGTTCGGGTAGGTAAGGCCGATCCCATGATAGCCGCGCCGGGCCGCTCGACGCACCACATCTTCATAGGTTGTCGGGACGGCGAACGTACCAGGCAGCATTACGAACAGACGACCGGCGGCGGTCGCCGACGGATCTGGATTGATCACGACATGCGGGAAGAAGTTGCTGTCAATCGCCGCGCTCGTAAGCTGCGGATTGATCTGACGTTCGACCGATGCGGGCGGTGGCGGGGATGGCGGCGACGCCGACCCCTGAACCGGCGGGGCCGAACCGTCGTCGCTGCTGCAGGCGGCAAGCATTCCGAGAACCGCAAGCAGGCTAAAAACGGACAGGGTCGGCGCCGTGCAACGCATGGGTAGCTCCCGGATTTCCGAACGAGTCATCGCTCGGGTGGTTTAACGCGGGGTGTTTAGGAATCCGTCGCGAGCCTGGAAAAGGTTACTCAAGGGAAAAACAACAGCTTCACCGCCATGGCGGCAATCGCTGCAACGAACACTTTGCGGATGAGGGGCGCTCCGCGGCTGACCGTTGAATTGGCGCCGAGCCATCCGCCGAGTGCGTTGCCGAGCGCCAGCGCGACGCCCGCGATCCATGCGATGTCGACTTTCGCCGCGAAAACGGCGAGCGCAACGCAGGAGAAAACAAGCGCGATGAACACTTTGTGCATGTTCACGCGCACCAGATCGAGACCCATCACTCGGTAAAGAATGGGCATCATCAAAAAGCCGACGCCAATCTGGATGAAGCCGCCCCAGAACCCAGCGCCAACGAACAGCAAATGACCGAGCATGAGATTTTTTGGCTTCGCCGACGCGTCAGGCTCAACGCCGATCTTGTCGCCGCCCATCAGCATAAGGATCATCACCGCGATCATGGTCAACGCGACCGTGCGGTCGAACCATACGCCGTCGAGATCGGCGCCAATGAGCGCGCCTGCAAAGGCGCCGACTGAGGCTGCGGCGGCGAGCGTGGCGCTAAGGCGGAAGTCGGCGAAGCCAAGCGAGCGAAATGCGCCGACGGCGGTGATATTCTGTGCAATGATGGCAATACGGTTGGTGCCGTTCGCCACTGGGCCCGGCAGGCCGAGGAACGTCATGATCGGCACCGTAATCAGCGATCCCCCGCCCGCGACGACGTTCAGCCATCCGGACGCGACGCCGGCGCCAGCCAACAGCGCCAGCTCCCACCACTGCAAATTCGGCGCGTCCATCCCCGTCCCTTCGAGACGCGCTACAGAAAGCGCATGGCGAGCCGCGCGTCCGGCGCAAGACACGATTTGCGCGACCCGAACCACCGGATCCGGTTGCGCTGTATGAAATCATAGGCAGGGTCGCCAAGAAAAGACGGGATAACGCCCGCGGCGATGGCCATCAATCGCCACAAGCCTGGCAGGGTTTTGCCGGCCGCCAGCACGCCCCGCCATTTCACGTAAGCCTCACCATCCGTCAGCACCATGAAGGTGTCAAACGCACCGGCGTCCAGTCCGTAATGTCGGTAGAGCGCCTGCGCCAGCGGCGCCTGTATCGTCATGAACCGGGCAGGCCCATCAGGGTCGCGCGCCAGCATCCATTGCACGCCGGCTGAGCAAAGGACGCACAGACCATCGAAAATGATGATAGGGGTTGCGTCATCGAACGCGGGAACATTCGGATCGTCGCGGTAGGAGTGCGGCGCGCGCCGGGTGCGGTGCGTCGAGGTCATGAATTTATCCCTTGAGGCCCGCCGCCATAGCGACGAGGAATGCAACCTCGATCAGCACCGTCAGGGGCGTCCGAACGCCGAGATACCATTGCGGGGCGCCCGAGCCGACTTTCGTCGCACGCAGATCGTCGAGCAACAGAGCGAACGTCAGCGCCATGATCACCGTCATCCGCAGGTAGGGGTCGCCGCCGAGCATAAGCGGCAGGGCGAGGATCATCGGCAGGCCAGCGCCCAACAGGCTGCGCATGTTGGGACCCGCAGGCTTCATCACCGCAACGCCCCAGCGTACGCCGCCGAAGAAGATCAAGAGCCCGGCGCCGTAGACGATCATCGCTTCTCGCGCCCGGATGGCGAGATCATCGGCGCCGGCGACGGCGAC
>JBGTFV010000303.1:0-4343 GCA_041747095.1 Parvularculaceae bacterium | reverse complement strand
CCGCCGTCATGCGGGTGCGGCGACCTCGCGCGTCAAGGCAATCGGCGGCTATGGCGAACACGTCCTTGCCCGCCTTTGGGCCGCAGAAAGCGGCTGCGACGACGCTGTCATGCTGAACGAGTTCGGACGCGTGGCTTGCGCGACGACCGCTAACGTCTTCATTATCGGTACTGATGGATCGGTTTCCACGCCCGCAATCAGTGAAGGAGCATTGCCAGGCGTCGTGCGGGCCTGCCTCATCGACGGCGCCGCGATGCATGGCGCGCCAATCAGCGAAGTCGCAATCGGCGTTGCGGCGCTTGATACCGCCGTCCTCGTGCTAACGAGCAGCGTAGCCGGGCTGCGGCGCGCGCGGGTTTTGACGAATAACGCAACGCCAAGCGCAGCGGCGATGGAATCGCTCCGCCGACTGGAGCAATGGTATCACGCAGCCGTCGTTGCCGATTTGAACGCTGCAGGGCGCAAACCGAATGCCGGAGTTACACCGTGAAAGCCTTCTGCATTGCACCCTCCCAGATTGTCGCCATTGCTGGCAGCCTCATCGGGGACGAGCTCGGCCTCCGCTTCCGTCGCCATGTTGACGCGCTCACCGTGGCGAACTGGGGCGCAACGACGATGCTGGGCGCTGACGGAGCAGGCCTTGATCAAGCCGAGACGCAAGCCTGCGCCGGGCGCGTTGCACGGTTCTTCGGCTGTCCTGAAGGCGCGCTGAACGCGACTGCGTCGACGACGCTCGGCGACTGGGCTGAAACCATCGGCGCATCCTTGTATCAATCCATGACGCACTTCGTGTTCTCCGCTGCCGGACGGGACAGCCTAACGGAAGGCTGCGCGCATCAGGCTGACGAGATCTTCGCGGATGCGGCGGCAGTCGCGAATCTTCTCTACGGACGCCGCCGACTTGTTTCGCTCGTCGCGCCGCACAGCTTGATCGGCTTTGTACTGACGGTGCTGACGCCAAACCTGCAGCAAATAGAAGTGTATGACGCGCGCGGCGCGGCCCCTGAAGACCTTGGGCGAAATCTCGCATTTGGCGATGCGGTCGTCGCGACGCCGAGCCTCTGGCGCTATGTTATCCGCGAGGGCTTGCGCGCGCCGGATAACGCCATGGCGGTCTCATTCGGCGAGCCGATGTCGGTTGAACTCGCGGCGGATATTCGCAAGGCAGGCTTCGGCGCCCAACGCGAGCTTTACGGATCGACCGAGTCCGGACTGGTCGGCTGGCGCGACACGCCGGCTGAACCGTTCACGCTTTTCGACTTCTGGCGGCGCGAACAAGACGCGCTGGTTCGAATCCTGCCCTCAGGAAAGTCGCGCGCTGTTACAGCCATGGACAACCTTACATGGGAAACCGATCGCGGATTTCGCCTGACCGGGCGGCGCGATGGCGCGGTGCAAATCGGCGCGGTCAACGTGTTCCCTGATAAGGTTGCGGAGACGATCCGCGGCCATCCGCTTGTCGATGACTGCCGCATTCGCGTTGCGCGCCAGGCGAGCGGTTTCAATCGGCTGATTGCGGAGATCAAGCTCGCGCGAGGTCAAGCCCCAACAGAGCCCGAAGCGCGCGATATCGATGCGTGGTGCCGCGCGAGCTTAAGGCCGCAGGAACGGCCGCGCATATACAGCTTTCGGCCAACGCTGGACGAAGCGCCGGATAAGGTCAACGCCGGCGCCTGAAAGCTTATTCGCCGCCCGAATTACCGCCGCCGGCGCGGGTCGCCTGCTGCAGCTTTTGCTGCACCTGCTGGCTTACGGCGCCAAAGGTCTGAACGCCGTCTCCGACCGTCACGGTCTGATCGCAGACGCTGGTGCAGTTGTAGGTGACCCGATCAGGGCCGCGCTGGACGGTCAGCATTTCCGTGCCGATGGTCCGGACGCGAATGACAAGATCCTGCATCGGCTCGCCGTTTTCGTCGAAAATAAAAATATTCGTCAGGCCCGGCGCTTTCCCGAACAGCATGATGCGCTCGCGATCAAGAACCGTGACGTCTGCGATGGCCGGGTTGCCCACAATGACCTCCCCGGCGCCGGCGCCGAGACGATAGGGCGTCACCTGATCCATGGTCAGCCAGATTTGTTCGGCGGAAGCGACGGAGGGCGCCCCCAGTGCGACAAAGGCTGCGAACAGGGCGAGGGAACCTTGGTGTTTAACGCGCATGGGACTCGATCCTTTTGGAGTTGTATCAACGATACAGCGGCAGATGCCAAAGAGTTGTTAACCGCAGGCTTCAAATAACCACGCGAAGGGAATGGCAAACTTTGCGGTCGCTCCACCCCTGTATGCGGACAATTTTATCTTTTACCCAACCTTAAAAACCCTTTCTCAATGTGCGGCGACGGGAGATGCAGATGACCGCCAACGCCGTTGCGATCGAAATCGAACCAGCTGCTGCGCCAAGACCCCTTGAGGGCGTCGCGCCATTCGCCGACTTGCCCGAAGCGGCGATGAAAGCCATCGAGGATATCGCCGAGACCCGCACGCTCGCCCCGGGCGAGACGCTGTTCGCACTCGGGCAATATGATGGCGGGCAGTTTTTCGTCGTCCGCTCAGGCGCGCTTAAAATATCCTATTCCGACCCTCATTCAGGCGCGATGGTGATCGAAAAGGCGCCCGCGCGCGCCGTTTATGGTCTGGCCGCCGCCGTTCATGGCGAACCGCACGCCTCCTACGCCGCCGTGACCATTGGGTGCGACGAAGCGACCGAGATCGTCGAGATCAACGCCGAAGAGTTTCGCACCGTTATCGCGAACCGCCCGTCGCTGACGCGCGTTCTCATGCAGCACTTTGCAAAAATGCTTGTTGAAGCGACAACGGCGCCGGAAGCCGACGAGGCAAGCCCGGAACGCAGCGTCTACGCCGCCTTGATTTCCTATGTCGAGCGCGATGCCATCAGCGGCGCCTGGCGCATCGTCCGTATGCCGCGACACCGCGAGCTTGCAGAACGCGCGGGCGTCGATGAAACCGTCGCCGCCAATGCGATCGCCCACATCATTCAGGAAGGCGTCGCCCGCCGCGATTATCCCGGCCTCATCGTTGACGACATCGGCGAGCTGCACCGGCTGGCGTCTTAAGGGCGGCTCGCTTTCTCGCGCGATACAGCCGATGACGCATGCTGTCATCCCGGACGCCGAAGGCGATCCGGGATCTCAATTCACGCATCCCCGATGAGATCCCGGCTCTGCGCTGGCGCTCCGGCCGGGATGACAAAAACAACGCACACGATCTACGCCACTGCTGGCGCGCACTCCGGTTTGTCATCCCGGACGCCGAAGGCGATCCGGGATCTCAAATCACGCATCCCCGATGGGATCCTGGCGCTGCGCTAGTTCGCCGGCCGGGATGACGCAAAAAAACCAAGCGCGTCGCCACGCGAAAAAATATGCAAATAAACACTGTAAAACCGACATTAACCATAATCATCCGTAAACAGAAAAAAGACGATTATCGCTTCCAGAATTTAATCTTCGTTCATATCTCCGGCGCATATTGGCGAAGTCTGAGGGGGCGACGCCCGTTCAGCGGTGCAGCCTTACTACGCGCCCAAGGCAGGGCAACAAGTCAGCAGGAGTAGAGTTAGACATGAAAACGCTCATCAAGAACTTCATCAAAGACGAAGATGGCGCGACCGCCATCGAATACGGCCTCATCGCGGCCCTGATCGCGGTTGCGATCATCGCGGCGGTCCGCACGCTCGGCACCAACCTGAACTCGACGTTCTCGGGCGTCAGCTCGGGCCTCGCGAGCGCCACGCCAGCTCCTTAATCGGTTATCGGCCGAACCTATCGGATGAATGGAAAGGGAGGCTTCGGCCTCCCTTTTCTTTTGCGTCATTTGCGCGTGTGTTGCTGCGGCGGCGTTCGCTCCTTGTCGTCCCGGCCGGAGCAAAGCGCAGAGCCGGGATCTCATGGATCGAGTGACGACCCGAGGTCCCGGATCGCCTTCGGCGTCCGGGATGACAGAGATATTGATATGGGAAAACATCGACCTTCGCTTCCTTGGAATGAGGAATAGAGCAGCGCCACTGGCGTCATCCCGGCCGGAGCAAAGCGCAGAGCCGGGATCTCATGGATCGAGCGATGACCCGAGATCCTGGATCGCCTTCGGCGCCCGGGATGACAAACCGGAGCGGGCGGCGTCAGTGGTGTGATCATGTGCGTTGTTTTCGTCATCCCCGCCGCAGCGAAGCGGAGAGCGGGGATCTGGGGGAAGCCCCTGCATCGGGGGTGTGCCCTGGATCCCCGCGCAAGGCGGGGATGACGGGGCTATGGGGAGGAAAGATTTTCGCGTTGCTCGGTATAGTAATACTCACCGCGCTTTTCACCACCCCCGCGCTCGCCCAGTC
>JBGTFV010000302.1:0-3405 GCA_041747095.1 Parvularculaceae bacterium | reverse complement strand
CGCCGGCGACTTTGACGGCGCGCGCGCGATCCTCGCTCGATACCAGCCCGGTTGCCTTCAGGCCCGAGCGCGCCGCGCTTTTCAGGGCGTCGAGACCGGTACCGGTCGCCGCGCCCTCAACAAAGATCGTCCGGCCCGCCTCGATACCGAGCGTCGTGAAGAGCGCGCGCACGATGGTGCCAAGATTGAGGATATAGGCGCCCGCCTGTTCGAGCGTCAGATCGTTCGGCAGCGGATGCAGCTGCGGCGCCTGCGTGACGAGGAATTGTCCGTGCGAGCCGGATTTCGTCTCATAACCCTGAATGGCGAAGTCGGCGAACATCGGGTCGCGGCCGGCGAGCGGCGACAGAAGGTTCGTCGTTCCCGAATAGATGGCGACGAGATCGCCAACCTTGAGGCGTCCGTCGCGCTTTGCCTCTTCGCCAAGCGCGGCGACGAGAGCGACGCCGCCAGAGCCCGTGATCTGGATGTCTTCCTCGTGATTATCGAACGAGGAAACCGGGATACCGGTGATCGACCAGATGTCGTTGAAGTTCACCTCGGAAGCGAGAACGTAAACGAGAGCATCGTTCGGGCCCGGACGGTCGAGCGGCGCGATCAGTTCGATTTCGGCTTTCTTCGGTTCGCCAAAACTCGGCTCGCCCGTCGCCTCGTCGCGTGGCACGCCAAAGGCGAACTGGTATTTCGGCAAAGGGGTGACACCCGGGAAGAACGGCGCGCCCACGGGAAGAAGCTCGCCCTTGGCGATCAATTCATTCGCCAGCGTTTCACTGCCGTCGCTGCGGGTCACGCCATTGCGACGGATCGGCAGGGCCTTGGAGCGTTTTTCGAGGAAGTCGCGGATGCCGCGCTTGCCGCCTTCCGGATCGAGCACCGCTTCGGCGAAGAGGGCCGCCTCGCGCTGCATGCCCTTCTCATAGCCTTCGGCCCATCCTGTGCGAATGGCTTCCAGCGCGCGCTCATAGGCGCGTCCGCGTCCGGCGCTCGCCGACTGCGATTTGATGCGCTGGAGATGGGCGTCGCCAAGGGCGTCTTCGAGCGAGAGCCTCGACGGCGCTCGCCATTCGGAGACCTGTTTCTTGCGTTCGACAAGAGCCGCGCCCAGCGCGCTTTTCTCGCCGCGCTGGAGAAATTCGCGCACCCGGGCGTGGGCGAGCGACAAGGCGTCAGATGGCGCCGCCGCCACTTCGTCGATCAAACCGAGGTCAAGGGCGGCTTCTCCGTCAACGGAACGTCCGCCGAGTACGAGGTCGAGAGCGTCAATGAGGCCCTCCATGCCGCGGCGCGAGGCGAGCAGGCGCGGCAGGCGCTGCGTGCCCCCATAGCCCGGCAGGAGCGACAGCCGGATTTCCGGTTGTCCGAACCGCGCGAAGGGTTCGGCGACGCGATAATGGCAGGCGAGCGCGAACTCCATACCGCCGCCGAGGGCTACGCCCTGAATGGCGGCGACGCACGGCTTCTCCATCGCCTCAATCCGGCGGAATGCAAGGTGAGCGTTGTTCGGCAGCGCGCGCGCTTCTTCGATCGTTTTGATCTCGTCGAGGAATTGGCGAATGTCCGCACCCGCAACGAACGACGCCGAACCGTCGCCGGTGAACACAACCGCGGCCACATCGGCGCGGCGCGACAGGTGGTCGACAATGATATTCAATTCGTCGAGCGCGCGCTCGTTCAGCGCGTTAACCGGCGGATTGGCGACGAAAACGGTCGCGACTTTCTTTCCGTCCGCGACATTATTGTATTGAATACGGAAGAAACGATAGCGCTCGAAAATTTCCTGTGCATCCGAAAGATCCTGCCGGCGCCGCCAGTCGGCGATGGCGCGCTCGATCTCTTTCAGCGAGTCCGGATTTTTGAGCGTCGTCACGTCGCCGATTGGCGCTTCTTCGACAAGCGCGCGCACCATGCGGCGCATGTATTTGCCGCTGCGCGTTTCAGGAAATTGCGACACTTCGAGATAGTCCGCAGGGGTTGCGAGGCTGCCTTTTTCGGATTTCACCAGCTCGTTAAGGCGCCGGCGATCTTCCGCTGTCAGCCGCCGGCCGGGCATTGGCGTCACAAAAGCCAGCGGCGTCAGGCCTTTCTCGCGGTGCGGCGCGCCGACGACGATGACATTGCCGATCGGCGAGTTTTCCGGGTTCAGCTGTTTGTCGCGCAGGATCGCGCCTTCGATTTCCTCAGTGCCGAGACGGTGTCCCGACACGTTGATAACGTCGTCGCTGCGGCCATGGATCGAGAACGATCCGTCGGCGTGACGCATGCCGAAATCGCCCTGAGTGTAGGCCCATACGCCTTTCCAGCGCCCCCAATAACCGCTGACCCAGCGGCCCGAATCGCCCTTCCAGGCGCGCGCGACGGCGGAGCCTTCGACGCGGAAATTCTCCGCGTCGCCCCATACCGTCCGGGCGAGATAAGGGTAGGGCGCGGTGATGACGATATCGCCTTTTTCCTTCAGGTCGGCGCTGCGCCAGGCGAGTCCGCCATCGGTTTGTCCGCGCGCATGCGGCGTCGGCGCAGCGGCGTTGGCGGCGGCGCCGGTTTCGTTTTCCAGCCAGATGTCGCCGAAGATCCACGGCAGGGGATAGGCGTGGGCGTCGGCGCGCAGGGGATAGTCCGCGTTCGCATAGAAATGCGTCCAGGCGATGCCGCCATGTTCGGTCGCCCAGTAGGAATTGGCGTACCAAGGCGTCAACAGGTCCATGCCGAACTGCTGCACGGAGGGCGAGGTGGGCTCGGCGCAGAAGGTCGCTGCACGCAATCGTCCGAGGTCGTAGCGTTTGACGTCCTCGACCGCTTGCGGGTCCTGCATGATGGATTTGAGGAAGGTAACGCCAGCCTTGAAGATCGTCACTTTGTGGCGCTCGATTATCGAGGCGAACCGTCCGGCGTGCGGGAATACGGGCGCGCCTTCGGCGATGACGGTGGTCACCCGCGTCGTCAGGGGCGCCGATATCATATAGCTCTGGCCGGTTATCCAGCCTGGATCGGCGATCACATAGATAACGTCGCCGGGGCGCGCGTCGAAGGCGATGGCCATGGTGTGCGCCACGCCCGACACGTAACCGCCATGCACGTGTACGACGCCCTTCGGCTTGCCGGTAGAGCCCGAGGTATAGATGAAGAACAGCGGAAACTCCGCATCGAGAGGAAGCGGCGCAGACGCGGCCCAGATCGCGCGCACGAATTCGGCGTCAGGCAGCGCGAGCAGAGACTTTTCATCACTCGCATCGATGCCCGCAGCGCGGGCGGCGGCGAGAATGTCGCCGAGCGCCGCGTCGGTCAGTTCATGGCTCCAGCGGTCGCGTTCGCTGCGCCAGATGAGATCGGGCTGGGCGGTGTGGCGAGCGACGATCACCGCTTCAACGCGCGGCGGCGCAGCGACCAGCGCTTCGGCGAGCGCGGTGC
>JBGTFV010000301.1:0-7333 GCA_041747095.1 Parvularculaceae bacterium | reverse complement strand
AAGCGCGGCGGCGCCGAGCGCGACCAGAACTGAATGAAGTCTCATGGCTCTCCCCTTTTGTGTTCCGTTGCGAGAAGCCTTAGCGGCTGAAGCAACGCGGGCATACGCCAGACTGGCGTTCAAACGCCCTTTGGACATCATCGCAGTTTCGCCTGTCCGCGCATAGCGGACGTCTGAATATTACGACAGTTTTATCTTCGACAGGTGAGCCAAGGCGCCGGCGTTCGCTTCCCAGTTCTGGCCGTCGAACGGGCGTAGCTCGATCGACTTGAACTGTGCGCGATCCATGCAGCGAAGGTTCAGCGAAACGCCGTCCGGGTTCGAGCGCGGCACATAGAACGATTTCACACCGCAACGCCCACAGAAGAGATGCCGCGCAACGCCCGTGTTGAAGCGGTATTCGACGAGCGCCTCTTCCCCTGACACCAGTCGAAAATGCGCCGCTGGCACGATCAGGTGGATGAAGCCGACGCGCTCGCAAATCGAGCAGTTGCATACATCGGCGACGATCTCGTCGTCGGTGTCGGCCTCGAACGCCACCGCGCCGCAATGGCACCCGCCGGTTTTCAGACTGCGGGCCATCCTTATTTGCCAATCGGAACATAGCGCGCCTCAAACCGAAACGGCGCTTCCGGCGCCCCCCGGGTAAGGCGGATCAGTTTCCCGACCGGCAAAGCGGCGCCCACGTCAATCGCGGTCTCGATCTCCATCATTGCGTCCTTATGCGGCGAGACCCACCCTTTCACCCGAGCCAACGCGCGCTTCTTTGCGGCGGAGGCATCGGCCGCGACAACAAAGAAATTCTCATGAAGCTCGGTGAACTGCGCCGGGTCATACCCCCCGAGATGGGCGAGCCAGAGACGGTCGCCGGAATGCTCCGATTGCCTGCCGTCGTCGTCAACCACGCTAACGCCAAAGCCGTCGGCCCAGTCGACTGCGCCCCACGCATCGAGATGCAGGCTCTTGGGCGCGCCCCACCATTGCGCGCGCAACGCGTCGTAACAGTCCTCAATCGAGGCGCCGACCACAAAGCGCAGATCATGCAATTCCAGATGACAGCCGGGAATAGTACCCCCGACATAGACCGCAAAAAGCCGTTGCATCATCCGCTCCAGACAACGCCGATTACCGAGCCTGTCATTAATGTCGCCAGCGTGCCGGCGACTAGCGCGCGCGGGGCGAGCGCGATGACGTCGTGACGCCGATCAGGCGCGAGGCTGGTCAGTCCGCCAATGACGATGCCAAGGCTGGCGAAATTTGCAAAGCCGCATAGCGAGTAAATGATGATCAGCGTCGACCGCACGGAAAAGGTTCCGTCAGGCGTCGCGGCGAGCCGGGTGTAGGCGACGAGTTCGTTTACCGCCGTTTTCACGCCCATCAGTTCGCCTGCCTTGAACGCTTCCGCCCAAGGTACGCCCGCGAGCCACATGAACGGCGCGAACACCCAGCCGAGCGTGCGCTCAAGCGTGATGGGCGCGCCCCCAACCTCGGGCGCGGCAGTCAGCATGATGTTGATGAGCGCAGCGAATGCCGTGAACGCGATCAGCGACGCAATGATATTGAGATAGAGCCCGAGTCCGTCCGTTACGCCGCGCATGAACGCGTCCATCGAACTCGCATAGCCAAAATCGTCGGCGGCGGCGGCCGGCGTCGGCGCAACGCCGCGCTCTTCCGGCATCATGACGGTCGCCATCAGGATCGCGGCGGGAACGGAGATGATCGAGGCGACGATGATATGACCGAGCACGGACGGCTCGATCTCTGACAGGACGATCGCGTAGATCGCCATGACGCTGCCGGCGACCGTCGCAAAACCCCCCGTGATAATGATGAACAACTCCGCCCGGCTGACCTTGTTGAGATAGGGGCGGATCAGCAGCGGCGCCTCCGTCTGGCCGAGAAATGTATTCGCGGCCGACGACAGCGCCACCGCGCCGCCGATGCGAAAGACCCGCTGCAGCAGAAACGCAAAACCGCGCACAAAGGCTTTAAGGATGCCCCAATGCCAAAGGAGAGCCGAGAGCCCGGAGAAAAAGATGACGAGAGGCAAAGCCCCGAACGCGAAGTTGAACATGGCCCCGCGATTGGCGACCTCGAATGGCGGCTCCGCTCCGCCAAGGTAACCGAAAACGAACGACGTGCCGACCGTTGTTGCGGCCTGCAGGGCCTGAACGACGACCTGAAGCGAGCCGAGCGCGTTCCGCGCCGCCTCCACATATAGGAGGAGGGTCGCAATGACGATCTGCGCGCCAATTGTCCACAGTGCGGCGAAGAAAGGGAACCGCCCCTTCCCGCTTGAGAACAGCCAGGCGATGAACACGAAAGCCGCCAGGCCTATCGCGCTCTGGCCCCGCAGCGAGAGGTCGCCCGAGGCGAAAAGATCAGTCAGGAAATCCATGAATTGGGTCCGCGTTCCCTTGTCGGGCGCCATGACCCTGGCCCCCGCGGCCCGCCTGACGCGACACGCGACTATGGGCAGCAGCGCGCCATTTGTCACGATTTCCCGACGGCTCGATTGGCTTGCCCCGGCGCATATATTGGCGAGGCCCCCGCCCAACCTGCGGTTGGCGTTGCGCGCCGCGCGCCCTATGGTGCCGCCCAACTCAACACCCGCCAACCGGAGTCGGCAATGTCAGAAATTCTCCCGCGCCCGCGCGCGGACCTGAAGCCCAACACTCTTGAATATGAAGTCACGCCGCTCGTGAAGGCGACAGGGTTTCGCGAATATGACGCCCGCTGGCTGTTCGGGCCGGACATCAATCTCCTCGGCGTCCAAGCGCTGGGCCAGGGCCTTGGCACGCTGATCCGCGAGGCGGGCCGGCCTCCGCGGATCGTCGTCGGCCATGACTTTCGAAGCTATTCCGTGTCGATCAAGCAGGCGCTGACTGTCGGCCTGATGACCGCCGGCATCGAGGTAAGCGACATCGGGCTCGCTCTGTCGCCGGTCGCCTATTTCGCCCAGTTCGACCTCGACATCCCTTGCGTCGCGATGGTGACCGCCTCGCACAACGAGAATGGGTGGACCGGCGTGAAGATGGGCTTCGACCGGCCCCTCACCTTCGGGCCCGACGAGATGGGGCGTCTGAAGGAAATCGTGCTCTCCGGCGCGTACAAGACGGCGTCCGGCGGCTCCTATCGCTACATTCAGGGCCTGCGCGAGCGCTACATCGCTGACGTGACGGCAGGCGAGAAAATCAAGCGGCCGCTGAAAGTCGTCGCCGCTTGCGGCAACGGCACGGCCGGGGCCTATGCGCCTGAAGCGCTGGCGCGCATGGGCGTTGAGGTCATCCCCATGGACGCCGAACTCGATCATACCTTCCCGAAATACAATCCAAACCCGGAAGACATGAAGATGCTGCACGCCATGGTCGATGCAGTGCGCCTTCACGGGGCGGACGTCGCGCTCGGTTTTGATGGCGACGGCGACCGTTGCGGCGTTGTTGACGACGAAGGTGAGGAAATCTTCGCCGATAAGATCGGCGTCTTGCTGGCGCGCGACCTCTCGACCCTGCATCCGGGCGCGCAGTTTGTAGTCGACGTGAAATCGACCGGCCTGTTCCTTACCGATCCCGTACTGATCAAGAACGGCGCAAAAACCGAATACTGGAAGACGGGCCACTCCTACATCAAGCGGCGCAGCCACGAATTGGGGGCGCTTGCCGGCTTCGAGAAGTCCGGCCATTTCTTTTTCAGCCCGCCGATCGGCCGCGGCTATGACGACGGTCTTGTCGCCGCGATTGCCCTGTTGCGCATGCTCGACCGGAACCCGGACAAAAAACTCTCCGACCTCAGAAAGTCGCTGCCCAAGACCTGGCAGTCGCCGACCATGTCGCCCAAATGCGCCGACGAGGAGAAATACGCTGTCGTTGACAAGGTCGTTGCAGAAATCCTCGCCCTCCAGAAAGATGGGGGTCGGATCATCGGTCAGAAGATCCGTGACGTCGTTACGGTGAACGGCGTGCGCATCACCGCCGAAGACGGCACGTGGGGCCTCATCCGCGCCTCGTCGAACAAGCCCGAACTCGTTGTCGTGGTGGAGAGCCCGGCGTCTGAGGCGAACATGAAGGCGATGTTCGCCGAAATGGACGCCATCCTGCGCCGCCATCCGCAGGTCGGGGCCTATAACCAGAAGATAGCAGATTAAAGCGCTGCGCGTCCGGGCCGAGGGGCGGCTCGGTGAACGCTTCGACATCAAAGCGTTCCATGAAGAAGTGCTGTGGGAGGGGGCCATGCCGCTGGTGATTTTGGAGCAACGCATCGAGGCCTGGATCGCGGCGCAGGCGGGCGGCATAGGCGCGTGATGGCGCAAACGCTCCCCTCCGAACCCCGGCCGTCGTTCGGCGATCTGCACGCCTTTCGGGGCTTCGCCATCGCCGCCATCGTTGCGGCCCACGCAACCTATCCCTTCTTGGAGGCCAGCGGCGCGGAAGATCTGCGCACGCCCGGACGCGTGGCGGTGATAGCGATCGTTGAGACTCTAGCGCACGACAGCACGCTATTCTTTGCTCTGATTTCAGGGCTGCTCTATTCGATGGTGCTGCGCGGTCGAAGCTGGGCCAGCTTCTTCCGCGCCAAGGCGCTCAATGTGGCTTTGCCTTATCTCTGCGTCAGCCTGCTGTATGTCTTGCTCAAACACCAACTCACCTCGGGTTGGGAGGGCGCCACGCCCGGCGAGCTGCTGAAAGAATGGATCCAAGGTTTACCGACCGGCGCTGCAAGCTTCCATCTCTGGTATATGCCCATTTTGTTCCTTCTGTTCGCCGCCACCCCGCTGTTGGCGGCGCTGGTGCAGGCGCGCGCAGGTTGGCCTGTCCTGCTGCTGATGGTGCTTGCGCCGCTGGCGGTTTCCCGCGTCTGGGGGCATTGGACGTGGGCGACGCCGACCTACTTCCTAGGCGCCTATGCGGCGGGCGTTTGGGCGGGGGCGCACTATGGCGCAGTCCTGAAATGGCTCGCTCGCCGGCACGCGGCGCTCTGGCTCGCGATCGCCCTCACCAGCCCTGTATTGCTGACGCTGTATTGGCTTGATGTCGGCGACGATGGCCCCATCAACCTGCGCGAGACGCTGTTCTATGTGCAAAAAGCGGCCATCGCTGGGCTGGTGCTGCTCGCGCTACGCCAGGTGGCCGCCAACCCACCCCGGATCCTGATGCGGCTTGGCGATTACGCCTTCCCCATCTACTTCTTACACGTATTTTTGATGGACCTGCTCCTCGCCGCGCTTTCCAGGTGGCACGCCGGACCCCTGCCGGACTGGGCGGTGGCCGTTGGTACCGTGGTCTCGTACCCTCTGGTGCTGGCGGGCGCATTGCTGCTCGCCCGCACCGTTGAGGCGCTGCTCGGGCCTGCCGCACGCTTCGTGATCGGCTCCCAGCGCCGACACCGGCCCAGGTCCAGTTGATTCAGCCGGAGGGTTTGACGCCGCCTCGTTTCTTCATATGAGGAGCGCCATCGGGCGCGTCATGAAGGATGAAATAACGACTGTCCGGTCCTTCGTCCTTCGTGACACTGCTGGCGTAGCTCCTCAGGATGAGCCCGATAGGGGTGTATTTGTCCAGGCTCCGCCTTCGTCATCCCGGCCGGCGAGCAAGCGACGAGCCGGGATCTCGTTCAAACCCGCGCCACCCAAGAGCAAGGACCGGATCCAGCATCGCCTTCAACGAGCGGATTTACCGTTTTTCTACATTAACCATGAAAGTCGCGCAATTTCCACACCTTACCCTGTGGAAAAATAAAGTTATCCCGCCACTTATCCCGCCAGTTATCCCCCACCCCCAACGATGCCCGTAATGTTTTCTGGCGGTCGGGGGTCGTGCAGCCCTGCGGACCGCTGGCTCTTTGACATCGTTGGAAACGAATTTGTTTTCACTGCCGGCCCTGCGCGGGCGGAAAAAGCGTCAACCGATGGGTTGCGCTTTGACCGGTCGGCCAGCGCGCAGGGCTGGCGGGTGAAACAACGCACACGGAGTGGCTACCGTGCCAGAGCGGCGCGCCAGTGTGGCGCGAACGCCTGCCCGCTCTAGTTACAGCAATTGGCGAACACGCCGCCGACAGACTTGCTGCAATCGCAGGTCTCCTGGCGGTTGACGGTGGTGTTCTTGCCATATCCGCGCTGACGAGCGCCGCGCCGGGCTTCGTTCTCTAACTCTTCGAGATCGACGGCGAGCCGGTTGAAGCGTTCTTCCGCGAGTTCCCAGCGTGCGGCGGAGCTGCGGCAGGCGCCTTCATTATAGAGGTTCGCCTCCATGCAGCGCGCATAGGCTTTACAGGTCGACGTAACCGCACGGTATTGCGCGTCTACGGCTGCCTCGAAGTCTCGCATGCGATCGGTTTGATTGCGGTTTGTCGAGGAATAATCATCGACATCAATCCCGCGCGCCGCGCTGCGATAATTGCGGACGCGCTCTTCTATTCCGCCATTGTCGCAGATCGCAGCCGTCTCGATGCGGGGATCGCCCGGCTTGATGAAAATCTGACCGGTCTCAGTGCGACCTCGACTACAGGCGGCGACGGCGACGCAAATCATTACAGCGAGAATAATGCGCATATCGATCATCCTTTCGAAGGTCCGTTGTTACCTACGGATTTGGGCGGCACCCCTCGCCCACCTGCTCTAGTCGGCTCGCATAGAAATCGTTCAGTTGCAGTTCGGCCTTGATCTTTTCCCAGCGCTGCGAAGGCGGCAGGGAACCGTAGAGCCCGATCAGCTTTCTCGCCGGCTCATGGCCGAGCCGCGCGGCCTCTTCCAGATAACTGTCGGCGATATCGATCGTTTCGACGAGGCCGCACAGCTTGAAGCTCGAAAGCACCGTGCCTGTTCCATAAATAAGGGAAAGATTGAACAGGCTGTCGGAATTGCCCCGTTCGGCGGCAAGCTTCAGCCACCGCAGGCCAATGTCTGTGTTCTGAGCAACGCCTAGGCCAGCCATATACATGATGCCGAGCGTGTTGATCGACTTCAGATCGTTGGCGTTCTGCGCCGCCGAACAGATGAGATAGACGGTCTCGATGGGCGTGACGTCGCCGGTCTCGCTGAAGCCGAAGCCGCGCTGGAATTTCCGCACCGCCTCGCGCGTGCCCGGCCCGTAGCGCCCGTCAATATTGCCTTGATAATGGCCGAGCGCGGAAAGCGCGCGCTGACGCGAGGCGAGGTCGATGATCGCCCCGCCATCCGGATTGTTGGCGTAGCCGCGCGAGATGCGCGCGAGGCTGTCGACTGTGTATTCGCAAGTGAGATTGAGCGCCGCGAGCCGGTTCGCGGCCTGCACCGACCATTCCGAGCTGCAGGCCCGGCCTATTTCGATGGCGCGCGAGAAATGCTCCCGCGCCTGCC
>JBGTFV010000300.1:0-8209 GCA_041747095.1 Parvularculaceae bacterium | reverse complement strand
CCGGTCACCGCCGCCCGCCTGACCCCACGCGCCACCTGCCGTTCCTGACGGCGCTGGCCGCACGGCCAGGAAGGAAAGGCGCCGAAGCCGCCGTGCTCGTGATCCATGACGTATGGGGTCTCGATACGGCTGCGGAAGAGTTTGCGGTGGCGTGTGCGGTCGGCGGCTTGCCTGCTTACGCCGTCGACGCACTTTCAGCTTATGGCGGCACGCCTCGCAGCGGCGCAGCGCGCGATCGCGCCCGGGCGCAACGGTCGATTGGTCAACTCGACGTGGAAAAAACGCTGGCGAAACTGTCGCTTGTCGTGCGCGCGCTTCGTCTCGATGGCGCAACGGTCGGCGTCGCCGGTTTCGGCTGGGGGGCGGATTTGGCCCTCCGTCTCGCCGCAACCCATGCAAGCATCGCTGCGGTGGTCGCCTACATTGACGACGCCTCAGCCGAAACGCCGGCCAATGGCCTGTTGGCGCCGTTGGCCGAACGAGCGTCGCGCCGGTCAATCCAACAGTCTGTCGACTTCCTCACCGACCGGCTTCGACCATGAGCGATCAGCAAAAGGCGAATGCCTCGCACGACTACATCCCTCACCTTTACGGTCGTCAGCAGGGCAAGCGCTTGAAGCCGCGGCAGGCGGCCCTGATGGAAACATTGCTCCCGCGCATCGTGGCGGAGCCGCCGTCCCACGGGGCCTTGGATCCGACCCGACTTCTTCCGGGCATGAAAGATTACTGGCTGGAGGTCGGGTTCGGCGGCGGCGAGCATCTTGCGTGGCATGCGGCGCGTCACCCTGACATCGGCATGATCGGCGCTGAGCCGTTCCAGAACGGCGTGGCGAAGCTGCTGACACTGGTGGACGACGCCAATCTGCAGAACGTTCGCATTCTCCATGGCGACGCCCGCCCCCTGATTGAGGCGCTGCCAGCGTCGTCCTTGTCGCGCATCTTTGTGCTTCATCCAGACCCTTGGCCGAAGAAGCGGCATTTCAAAAGGCGCATGATTTCGCGCTGGTTCTTTACTGAGGCTGCGCGTCTTCTGGCGCCGGGCGGCGAATTGCGGGTCGCCTCCGATATTCCCGACTATGTCCGCTGGACGCTGATGCACGCGAGGCAAGCGGAAGGCTTCGACTGGACGGCCGAACGCGCCGACGACTGGCGCCGTCGACCGGAAGATTGGCCGCAAACCCGGTATGAGGCTAAGGCGATCCGCGAAGGCCGGACCTGCGCTTATTTGATCTTCCGGCGACGGGCGGCGCCTTGATTGCGATAGGCGGGCCGGGCAAACGTCGCTATCGGCAATGGCGAGACATCATGGTTTGGAGCGCCGTCGGCGTCAGCCGGTTCCCCCATCATTAAGTTGGAGTAGTCATGAGTTCGAGGCGCGTCGTATTAGCAGGCGCAGTCATTTGGTTGGTTGCCCTCTGTTTGGGCGGATGCGTGCAGATGACTGTCGCGTGGACCGATCTCGATCCGCGCGGTCCAGAAGCGGCGCCAGCCCTGCTCGGCGAATTCGAGGGGGACGCGCCGGTTACCGACGCAGCAGAGTGGGAATCCCGGCGCAGGCCGGCTCTTGCCCGTGCGCTGCAATCCAGCGTCTACGGAACGATGCCGGACGCCAGTCGAACAACCATTTTAGATCGCCGCGTCATCAATGAGAATGCGTTTGGCGGGCGGGGGCGACTAGAGGAATACCGGATCGGCGCCAGCGCGACCTTTGGAGAACGGTCCGTTGACGTCCGCCCTGCCTTCGACGGCGCAGCCGGCTTCATCATGAATCTGGTTACGCCCAAGAATGTTACCGGGCCGGCTCCGGTCATTATCATGGAAACGTTCTGTCAGCGCTGGGACACGCTTCCCGACGCGGCTGTCGCGCGCCCGAACGCGGCGCGCGGCCAACGGAACGAAGGCTTCATGTTCAACGTCATGACTTACGTTTTCGGCCGTTACATCTGCACGCCGCCGGTTGAGGCGATCCTCGACGCCGGTTACGCCATCGCGACAATTCACCCCGCCGATATCGTCCCAGACGCGCGCGAGGCAGGCGTTGCAGAGTTGCGCCGCTTGTCTGCAGGGTGGGCGGACGACGAGACTCGTTGGGGGGCTGTTGCAGCGTGGGCCTGGGTTTTTTCGCGGGTCGTCGATGCGCTCGACGAAGACCCGCGCTTCGCCGCAAGCGCCAAGATTGCCTGGGGCCATTCCCGCTATGGCAAGGCCGCGCTCCTGGCCGCCGCATCCGACGCGCGGATAGACGGGGCCATCGCACACCAATCAGGCACGGGCGGGGCTTCGCTGAATGTTCGCAAGAAGGGCGAGAGCGTCGAAGCCATCACGCGCGAATATCCGCATTGGTTTGCGCCCGCCTATGCGAGCTTCGCAGGCCGCGAGGAGGAGATGGGCGTCGATCAGCATGCCCTGCTCGGATTGATTGCGCCGCGGCCGGTCTTGTTGGGCAATGCCCGGCGCGACGTTTGGTCAGATCCCAATGGCGCGTTTCGCGCGGCGGTCGGCGCAACGCCTGCCTATGCGCTCTATGGTTCGGACGGTCTGCGTCAGCAGGATCTGCGCGCCTTTAATCCGGAGGCGGATCTGTCCTTCTGGATCCGTCCGGGCACGCATGGCGTCGTCGAGGAAGACTGGCCAGCATTCATCGCCTTTCTTAATGCCCATTTCGGCAACGGTCGATCCTGAAATGCGAAAGTCATTGAAAGCGGATGGCAAACCGATGCGCCTTGCCGCCCTCGCGGCGCTGGCCGCATGGGGCTTATTCGGCGCCACGGGCTGCGCGCAACTCGCGCTCGCTTGGGCGTCTGTCGACGTGACTGGCAAGCCAGCGGCGGAGCCCGCAGCCCTCGGACCGTTTGCCGGCGATGGCCCAATAAAGACGGCGGACGACTGGCGCGAGCGCCGCGCGCCGGCTCTGCGGGAAGCCTTTCAGCAGCACATATACGGCTTCCTGCCCGACGCTTCGGAAACCCGCGTGCTAACACGGCGGCCCGTCGAGGCGCCCGAATTCGTAGACCTTGGTTATCTTGAAGAATTTCAGATTCAGGTGTCCGCGACGTTTGACGGCGAGGCTGCGGACAGCCAGATCTTTGGTATCGACCTCCTGTTGCCGGCAAGCGCGCGGGGGCCAGTTCCGGTCGTCATCATGCAGACTTTCTGTCCGCTCACCGACCGCTCGGCAAAGCCGGCGGTCACCGGCGGCGGACCCGGCGTGTCGTGCAATGGAGGCGTTCTCTCCCGGCTTACGAAACTCCTGTTTCGACGCTCCATCGCGACGCCGCCGCTTGTTGATCTTCTCGATCGCGGCTTTGGCGTTGTAACGATCTATCCGAAGGACGTTGTACCCGACCGGCCCCGCGCCGGGCTTGATGCGCTGGATGCGCTCGGGCCGCGGCGCGCCGAGTCCGATACCCGGTGGGGCGCCATTGCAGCGTGGGGCTGGCTTTATTCGCGCATGATCGACGTCGTAGGCGATGACCCGCGCATCGACCCCAACCGTATGATCGCCTTCGGCCATTCGCGGTTCGGCAAGGCTGCCCTTTTCGCTGCGGCGTTCGACGACCGCATTGACGGCGTAATATCAAACCAATCCGGAGCCGGCGGCGCGGCGCTCAGCAAGGGCAAGAAGGGCGAAACCGTGCGCGCCATAACGAATGATTTTCCGCACTGGTTCGCTACGGCCTTCGACGATTATGCAGGACGCGAGCAAGACCTGCCGGTCGATCAGCACCAGCTGATCGCGTTGGTTGCGCCGCGTCCGGTTTTCCTCGGCAACGCGCGGCGCGATGTCTGGGCTGATCCGAACGGAACTTACCGCGCAGCGCTAGGGGCAAACCCCGTCTACGAATTGTTCGGGCGGGCCGGCCTTGATCAGGGGGGAATGACCGATTTCAACCCGCAAGGCGACATCGCTTACTGGTTTCGTCCGGGTATGCATGGCATTGACCGACGCGACTGGCCGGCCTTCATTGCTTTCCTGGAGGCGCATTTCGGCAATGCGCCTCGTGGCCGCGAGGGAGAAAACTGAACGATGCCCGACGGCGCAACAATTGAAGAAGCGGCGCCGCCGCAGGGATCTGCGCTGTCGCGGCTTTATCGCGACGCCCCCGGTAGCGTCACCTTCCGTAAGCTGAGAAAGCGCTTGCTGCGCCAGGTGCAGGAGGCGATTTCGACCTATGGAATGACGCGAACCCTGAAGGAGGGCGAGGCGCCGGGTCGCTGGCTCGTCTGCCTGTCGGGCGGCAAGGACAGTCACGCCATGTTGGCGTTGCTCCTTGATCTGAAGGCGCAGGGACTTTTTGCGCCCGAGATACTTGTCTGCAATCTCGATCAAGGCCAGCCAGGCTTCCCGAAGGAGACGCTGCCCGCCTATCTCGCCGGGCTTGGCGTGCCTTTCCGCATTGAGGAACGCGACACCTATTCGATCGTAACCCGGAACATTCCGGCGGGCCGCACCTATTGCGGTCTGTGTTCAAGGCTGCGGCGCGCCAACCTCTATCGTGTGGCGCGCGAGGAGCGCTGCGGGGCCATCGCTCTTGGCCATCATCGCGACGACGCTATCGAGACCCTGTTCCTGAACCTTTTCCATGGCGGCCGCCTTGCTGCGATGGCGCCGAAACTGCTGAACGACGCGGGCGACCTTTTGACCGTGCGCCCGCTGATCCTGTGCGCTGAAGACGATCTCGCTTCCTTTGCTCGGGCGATGAACTTCCCGATCATTCCGTGTACCCTATGCGGCAGCCAGGACGGGCTCCAGCGGGAGGCGATCAAGGCTATGTTGGCTGACTGGGAGATGCGCGCCCCGGGTCGCCGGGAGATTATATTCCGTGCGCTGACGAATGTCCGCGCAAGCCACCTCGCCGATCCGCGGCTGTTCAATTTTGCCGGACTGGCGCCCGGAACGTCAGGCGCGTCGGCGGGCGGTTCCGCCGAGGGCGCCGATGAGGCCGAAGATGAATGACAGCCCGCCCCAGAGCACCGCGAACCCTCCGCCTGCGTATGCCGCGCCGTCGAGCGTCGCCGGCACCGTCGGGCGGAATTCGGTCATCACGGATTCGGCGATATTGCGGTCATAGGTCTGCGCCAGCAGGAGCGGACGTGCATAATCCTGCGCCGCCTGCAGGTTGGCCAGGTGCAGCGACAATTCCTCATAGCGCCGGACCGTCGTCGCATATCCGGTGCATAACGCCCCGAGAAGTCCTGTCGAAATCTCGCATTCGGCGAGCGCCTGGATGCGCGTGTACCCGTAACTTGCAATGTCAGCGTCGAAGCGTTCGACGATCGGGCGCAATTCGTCCACCCGGCCGGTTAAGTTTTGCATGTATTGCAGGGTAAAGCTGGGGGCCTGCGACCCGCCGAGCGCGCCGGCAATACCAGCGAGCATGGCTAAAAACCGTCCGATCATGACCCACCCCTTGTTTTTTGGCGCCGCCGCCGCGGGGCAGCCCCTTCCCCGAAATCAAGAACCCCAGCACGTCCAGCCAAGGCGGACCCCCACCTTGACCCGCGCCATAATCGGGCGCCGGGCGGGGAAAATCCAGCGCCGGGATTCCTCGACGCGCGAATCTGCGCTTTGCCCCGGCAAGCGGGGTCGCGCAAAGGGGTGACATCAGGGTTTTTCGGCGGTATATCCTTTTTATCGCGATCGAGCTTTCGAGAGCGGGCCCTTCGGGGCCCGCTTTTTTGTTTCTCGGTTTGTTGTTTCTCGGTCGGCCGCGAATTTGTGCAGCCGACCGGATTCAACCGCCGGATCTCGCTTGGCTCGGGCGCGCCGACCGACCGCCAATTCCTGCGAGGATTTGTCTGCAAACGAGTGCGGAACGAATAGAAGCCCTGATCGCCCCGACGGTCGCCGCCGGCGGGTTCGAACTCGTGCGCGTGCAGCTTAAAGGCGGCGACCGGCGCACGCTTCAGGTTATGGCCGAACGCCCGGACCGCACCATGTCTGCCGAAGATTGCGCCAAGCTTTCCCGCGCGCTGTCGGTTGTTCTGGACGAAGCCGATCCGATCGAGGGGGCCTATACGCTCGAGGTTTCCTCGCCAGGTATTGACCGGCCCCTGGTGCGGCTGAAAGACTATGAAGACTGGCAGGGCTACGAGGCTCGCCTCGAACTCGACCGCATGGTCGAGGGACGCAAGAAAGTCCGCGGCGTCGTTGCTGGCGTCGATGGCGATCATGTGTGCATCGACATCGAGGGCGAGGCCGAGACGGCGCTGATCCCGTTTGCATGGGTCGCAAGCGGCAAACTCGCCCTGACCGATGAATTGATCCGCGAGAGCTTGCGCGCCGCCAAACAGGCCGAGAAAAACGCCGACAAAGACGCCGCGTTCTCCGACGGCGACGCGGAAATCGATCCAGCGGATTTCGACGCCGACGCAATAGAATTCGAACTCGACGAAGAGGAAGACACGCCATGAACGCCGTCAGCGCTAACCGACGCGAACTGATCCAGATCGCCGATGCGGTCGCCCGCGAAAAATCGATTGATCGCTCTCTGGTCATCGAGGCGATGGAGGACGCGCTCGCCCGCGCCGCACGCACGCGTTACGGACACGAGACAAATATCAAGGCGGAAATTCATCCGACGACAGGCGAAACGCGCCTGTGGCGACTGCTTGAAGTCGTTGAGGCCGTCGAGACCGACGCGACGCAGATCGCGCTCGAAGAGGCCCGTCACAAAAACCCGGCAGCCAATATCGGCGACTTCATATCCGAGCCTTTGCCTCCGATTGATTTTGGCCGGGTCGCGGCGATGGGCGCCAAACAAGTCATCACCCAGAAAGTGCGCGACGCTGAGCGCGATCGTCAGTATGACGACTTCAAGGACCGCATCGGCGAAGTCATCAACGGCATTATCAAGCGCGTCGAATACGGCCACGTCATCATCGATCTCGGCAAGGCGGAAGCCATTATCCGCCGCGATCAGCAGATGCCGCGCGAGGCATACCGCACGGGCGATCGCGTTCGCGCCTACATAATGGACGTGCGGCGCGAGGCGCGGGGCCCGCAGATATTCCTGTCCCGGTCGCACCCGCAGTTCATGGCCAAACTGTTCGAACAGGAAGTGCCCGAGGTCTACGACGGCGTCATCGAGATCCGGGCGGTTGCGCGCGATCCGGGCAGCCGCGCCAAAATCGGCGTGATGTCGAACGACGGCGGGATCGATCCGGTCGGCGCCTGCGTCGGCATGCGCGGCAGCCGCGTGCAGGCCGTCGTCAACGAACTGGGCGGCGAGAAGATCGACATCATTCCGTGGTCGCCAGACCATGCGACGTTCGTCGTCAATGCGCTCGCCCCGGCCGAAGTGTCGAAGGTCGTGCTCGACGAGGAGATGGAGCGCATTGAGGTTGTTGTGCCCGACGAACAGCTCTCGCTTGCGATTGGGCGTCGCGGCCAGAACGTGCGCCTTGCATCGCAACTGACCGGTTTCGAGATCGACATCATGACGGAGGCGGAGGAAAGCGCCAAACGCCAGGAAGAATACCGCACGCGCTCGGAACTCTTCATGGCCGCCCTCGATGTGGACGACATGATGGCGGGGCTTCTGGTGTCCGAAGGCTTCTCCAAAATCGAGGAGCTTGCCCTCGTTGAACTGGAAGAACTGACGGGTATTGACGGGCTTGACGAGGAAACGGCTGCGGAGTTGCAGGCGCGCGCCAACGATTTCCTTGAGGCGGAATTCAGGAAGCTCGACGAGCGCCGGCGGGAATTGGGCGTAGAAGATGCGCTGGCCGGCCATGAGGGTCTCGACGCAAAAATGATCGTCGCCCTTGGCGAGGCCGACATCAGGACGCTTGAGGATTTCGCCGGCTGCGCCGTCGACGATCTGACCGGCTGGACGGAGCGCGTCGATGGCGAGCGCAAGCATTTCGACGGCATCCTCGAGCCCTTCAAGCTCGACGCGGGCGCGGCGGAAGACATGATCATGCGTGCGCGCGTTGCGGCTGGCTGGATTACCGAGGCGGATCTTGCGGCCTCGCGCGCAGAACCTGTGGAGGCCGATGCTGGCGAAACCGCCTGACGAACCTTGCGCGGCTCTGTCGGATGGTGCGTCGGCTGACGTCGATCCGCGCGATCTTGGCGCGCGCGATGGGGCGCTGAGCGAGGCGGGCAAGGCGCGCACGTGCATCGCCGGCGGCCCGGCTGCAGACGCCGACGAGATGGTGCGGTTCGTGTTGGCGCCTGACGGCGCGGTCGTTCCCGATCTCGCCC
>JBGTFV010000299.1:0-7447 GCA_041747095.1 Parvularculaceae bacterium | reverse complement strand
GCCGCCCCGATCTTGCCTCCGCCGAAGCACGGATGGAGGCCGCCGGCCTTCGCTCGCGCGCTGCGCGCAAGGCCATGTTGCCGCGCCTGACGCTGTCGACTCAGATCAACACCTCAGGCCCCGAGTTATCTGACCTGATTGATCCTGAACGTCTGGCCGGGAACATTCTTGGCGGTCTGTTTCAGCCGGTGTTTCAAGGCGGGCGCCTGCGCGCCAATTCCAAACGCCTACAGGCGCTCGCAGAATCGAACCTGCTTTCCTACGCGCAAACAGCGCTCGAAGCTTATGAAGAAGCCGAGAATGCCCTCGATGCGGAGACATTTCTGGCTGCGAGCGAAGCGGCGCTGAAAAGCGCCTTTGAAGAGGCGGCGGCAGCCGAAGAGCTGACGGAACGCCGCTACAACAGCGGCGCGGCGACAATCTTCAATCTGCTCGACGCACAAACGCGTCGGATCACATCCGAGAGCCAATATATCCAGGCTCAGCAGCAGCGCGTGACCAACCGGGTACGACTCTATTTGGCTATTGGCGGCGATTTTGTGGCCGCAGCGCCGGCGGAAAGTTAGGAGCCGCGCCATCCGGCGCCGGCTAGCGAAAAAAGGTTCAGTATGATCCGGAAGTTTATCACGCTAATCGGCACCGTAGGCATCGTCGTCGGCTTCATTGCAGTGATCGGCTTAATGGGATCGCTGCGACCGAAAATTAAGCCGCTGACCCCAGAAATTACGCCGCCGACGGTCTTCTTCTCAACGGCGCAGTCCGGCGAGGTGACGCTCGACGTGGTCGTGCAAGGGGAAGTCCGCCCACGTACGGATATTAATCTGACTGCGGAGATCTCCGGCAAGGTTATCCGGATGTCGGAGAAATTTGTCGATGGCGGCGCCTTTGATATCGGCGATACGCTGGTGAAAATTGAGGATGCCGATTACCGCGTCGCCGTTACCAGCGCCCGCGCACGCCTCGCGCAGGCAGAAGAGGCTCTTCGTCGCGAGGAAGCCGAAGCCAAGCTCGCCGAACGCGATTATGCGGAATTGGGCTCGACCGGAGAATCGAATGAGCTTGCGCTTCGTCTGCCCCAGCTCGCCCAGGCGCGCGCGTTCTACGAGTCGGCAGAAGCCGACCTTAACGCTGCTCGGCTTAATCTTGCGCGGACAGAAATAAAGGCGCCGTTCAAAGGGCGCGTGCGCACGCGTAGCGCCGGCGTTGGCCAGTTCGTGTCGCCCGGCGCACAGATTGGACGCATCTTTTCTACGGACGTCGCCGAGATAAGGCTTTCGCTCACGGACAATGACCTCGCTAAACTCGGATTGCCTGTCGCCTTCGTTGAGACGAAGGAAGAGCAAGGCCCGCCCGTCGTTTTGTCGGCCCAACTTGCGGGCAAACTGCACCAATGGACGGCGCGCGTTACGCGCACGGACGGCGCCATCGATCCCGCAACGCGGCAGATTTCGGCGATAGCCGTTGTCGAAGACCCCTATGGGGCCGGGGCCGACGCGGGCACGCCGCTCGCGATGGGGCTTTTCGTCGATGCCCGGATCGCTGGCCGTCCAATCCCGGAGGCGATCGTCCTCCCCCGTTCGTCGCTCTATGGACGCGATACCGTCTATGTGATTGGCGCTGAAAATCGCCTGGAAGAGCGGCGCGTCGAGATCGTCTCAACGGATCGCGACACGATTACGATTGTCGCAGGCGTGTCGAACCAGGAGCGGGTCGTAACGTCGCCACTTCGCGGCGCCGCCCCGGGCAGCATCGTTACGCCATTGGACCCAAATACGGTCAACGACAATTCCGGCGCCGAGGAGCTTGACGCGGCGACCGGTGCAATCGCGAAAGCAGGAGCGAACCTGTGAACGGCCTGATCGCCTGGTGGGCAAGAAACTCGATCGCCGCAAACTTGTTGATGATCAGTATATTCATCGCGGGATTTTACTCTTTCACACGGATTGAACGCGAGGTATTCCCCTCCGCCGCCTTTAATGGCGCGACCGTTTCGGTCGCCTGGCCGGGAGCTTCGCCACGCGACATCGAGGAGCAGGTCATCCTGCGGATCGAAGAGGCGATTTCAGGCGTTGACGGCGTCAAACACATCGACTCGACCGCCCGCGAGGGTTCAGCCTCCGTCAACATCGAGGGGCTCGACACCATCGATTCGTCCCGCTTTCTGAACGAGATCAAAAGCAGGGTCGACGGCATTTCCACGCTGCCCCAAGGGGCGTTCCGGCCAGTGGTTACTCAATGGCGCAATGAAGAACAGGCGATGTTCATTGCGATCAATGCGGATCTCGGCGAACGCGAGATAAACCGTCTTGCCCGGCAACTGCGCGATGAAGTCGCTCAATTGCCAAAGGGCTCCCCTCTCGTTTCGCTCTGGGGCGCGCGCCGCGAGGAAGTTTCGATCGAAATTTCCGAGGAGTCGCTCCGCCGTTACGCCCTCACCTTCGACGATGTGGCCAATGCCGTTCGAGGCTCGTCGCTCAACATAGCTGCCGGACAAGTGCGCACGGAGACCGGCAATGTTCAGGTCGCCGCACGCTCGCTGGCAGATTCCGAGACTGACTTCGAAAAAATCATCATACGTCAGCAAGCGGACGGATCAGTCGTCCGGATCGGCGACGTCGGGCGCGTGGTCGACGGTTTCGAGGATCGGAAGGAACGCCGCGAACTGAATGGGAAACCAACCATCTCAATTGCCATCAGCGCGCCAGATACTTTCAACGTCGTTGAGATGTCGCAGGCCTTGCGCGCCTGGGTCGACAAAAAGAACAAGGAACTGGCGGGCGAAGCTGAACTTATTGTCTGGTTCGACTCCGCCGATATCTATTTCGGCAATATGAACCTCGTGTCTGGCAACGCCATCGGCGGCCTGATGCTCGTCATGATCTGCCTGATGTTGTTTCTCCGTCCCGCCGTAGCTTTCTGGGTCTGCGTCGGCATCCCGATTGCGCTGATCGGCGCGTTCATTTTTATGCCGCTCGTCGGCGTAAGCCTTAACTTTCTGTCCCTCTTCGGCTTCATGCTGGTGATAGGAATCGTCGTCGACGATGCGATCGTTGTTGGCGAGAATATTCACACCCTCACTGAAAAGGGCGAGGGCGGCGGCGGGGTCGACACGTCCATCCTCGCGGCGCAACTCGTCGCCAAGCCCGTGTTTTTTGCGGTGCTCACTACCATCATCGCTTTCCTGCCGTGGCTGTTCATCTCGGGCGGCACGTCGCAATTCACAAAGCACATAAGCTTTACGGTTATTTTCGCGTTGATCTTTTCACTGATCGAGTCGTTTTTCATTCTTCCAGCGCACCTGTCGCATATGAAGAAACAAAATCGCGACAGCCTTTTCTTCCGGCTTCAGCGCACATTTTCCGACGGGTTGGTCAACTTCAGCGAGCGGAATGTGCGCCCAATCGCAAAATTCGCGCTCCGCTTCCGATATTTCACTGTGGCGTTTTTTCTCGGCTTGTTCAGCCTCGCCGTCGCGTTACTGGCGCAGGGATGGGTCGCCTTCAAGTTTCAGCCCGAAGTGCAGGGTACCTTCATCTCTCTGAACGTGCGTCTTGCAGAAGGATCGCCCTTTGCCCGCAGTCTGGAGATTTTCGATGACGTTGAGGCCGCCGCCGCGCGACTGAAAGCCAAGCTCGGCAAGGCGAAAGATGAAGACTACGTGAAATCGGTGTTCATCCGCGCTTCTGAGGGCAGCGTCGTTTCCTACATGACGATTGTTGAAGCGGACCTGCGCAAGGAGTCTACCGAACAGATCGCCGAGATGTTCCGGGCCGAGCTTGGTGAAATTCCGGATGCTGAGGAAATCAATATCGGATTTACCGTCAACAATAGCGGCCCCGATTTGGCGTTCGGCGTCGAATCCGACGATCTGGAGGCGCTAAGACTGGCGACGCTCGACGTTCAGATGTTTCTGTCCTCCCTGCCCGGCGTTTACGACGTCCGCAACAATCTGCAATCGGCGACGCCAGAGTTGCAAATCGCGCTGAAGCCAGGCGCGGAGCGCTTCGGGCTGACGCTAGGCGAAGTTACCCGCCAGGTGCGGCAGGCGTTCTACGGTGAGGAAGTGCAGCGCCTGCCGCGCGCAGGTCAGGACGTTCAAGTGTTCGTGCGCTATCCGGCTTCCGACCGCGAAACGCTGACCACCATCGACACGATGCGGATCCGCACTGCTGACGGACGCGAGGTTCCCCTCACCTCTGTTGCGGACGCCAAGTTCGCCCCGAGCTTTAAACGTATCGATCGGCGCGACCGCCAGCGGTCAGCGCGCATCACCGCCGAACTGGTCGAGGGCGTCGATCGCGCCGCCATCATGAAGAGCTTCCGCGGCGAATTCGTGCCGGAATGGCGCGCCCGCCATCCGGAGGCAGCGCTCGCCGAAAGAGGCGACTCCGAGGAGCAAGCCGAGTTCATGGGGCAGTTCCTCGGGCTTTACGCGGTGGCGTTCATCGCCATGTACATGCTGATCGCAATCGCCTTCGGGTCTTATTGGCAACCCATCCTAGTCCTCTCTGCGATACCCTTCGGTTTCATGGGGGCTGCCTTCGGCCATTTCGTCCTAGGGCTCGATTTCGCGCTATTCTCATTCTTCGGAGTGGGCGCAGCCGCTGGCGTCGTGATCAATGACAACCTCGTTCTGATCGATTACGTGAACCGTCTCCGCGCCAAAGGCGAAGGCGCCTACGCGGCGCTGGTGCGCGGCTCGGTTGATCGGTTCCGCCCGATAGTCCTGACATCCGTGACGACGTTCCTTGGGCTCCTGCCGATCATGTTTGAGCGCTCGACTGACGCGCAGTTCCTGATGCCGACAGTCGTCGCCCTTGCCTGGGGCGTTTTCTTCGCGCTCTTTGTAACGTTGTTCTTCGTGCCAGCGATGTACGCCGTCGGCACGGACATCGCTCGTTTCTACCGCTGGGCCTGGACGGGAGAGAAGCAATCGGCATTCGGTCAGGGTCAGTCGCTGGAGAGCGATTTCGGGACGAGCGACAGCCCTTCGTTCCCATCATCCCGCGGGGCGCGCCCCTTGCCGTCTTTCGTCAAGCCGGCCGAGTGACAGGGCCGCCCACGGCGTTAACCTTTAGTTAAGGAATCGCGCGCAGCATGAGGATGTCTTCTCCCCAAGGAGACACCCCACCATACCCCACGATAGTGAGTAGCGGCCGCGTTTCCCCAAGACGCGGCCGTCTCGCTTTTCCGGCGCAGCCGGCATTTTTCAGAGCCGACCCGGTAGATTCCCGTGTTCCGCTTTGGTATACCGCGCCTCCCAAGAGCATTCCCCGATAGCTCAGTTGGTAGAGCATTCGACTGTTAATCGAATGGTCGCTGGTTCGAGTCCAGCTCGGGGAGCCATTTCTCAAAACGAGCCGAATCGCCCATTTTCGATGCTGAGGCTTGCGCTGCAATCATTGCCGTTTCTGCAAGGGAATCAAAAGGTTGCTTGAATTCTGCGTTCAATTCTCCATGCGCCCATGTGCAGTTCGAAAGTAAGAAATTCAGCATCCTCGACTTCTCTTTTGCCGACTGTTTTTCGAACAGGCGATGGGCGTCCTTTGCTAACTTCAGCAGTTCGACGCCTTCGTCCATGTAGGAATCGTCAGCCATTTCATGACGCTCGATGTCCCTCGCGCAACGCGCCTGCTCGTCACGCCACTGGGTCCGCATGCGGTCATAAAACTCCTCAGACACCCGCCCGTCGAGCTTATCGATATACATGGCGTCAATTCGCTGCTGCAGACGATTTCGCTCCTTCTCAAGCATGGCGATGGCTTTGGCATGCTCGCGCTTCTCGTCGGCGCAGCTGTCTTTCAGCGCCCGGCTGACCCACTCAAAAACGTCGTCATCGAATCGGAGCTTGCGCAAATATGAAGTGAATTTTTCTTCCAACACTTCTTCACGCGTATAGGGCTCGCCGCATTTTCCCTTGAACCCGGTGCAATGGTAGTAGACATATTTTTTCTTTTTCAGCTCTCCAACCATGGCGCAGCCGCAATGACCGCAAGTGATCAGCCCGGTGAAGGCGAAGTCATGCGCGGATGATCCCCGCAACTTGGATGTGTTTCTTCCATCCAATACGCCCTGGACGCGCGCCCACAATTCGTTCGTTACAAGAGGCTCATGGCTGCCCTGATATCGCTTCCCTTTCCAATCGAACTCACCCGTATAAATTCGATTGCGGAGAATTTTATGAATGGTGCTGTTGGTTACAGGTTGGCCGCTCTTCCGAAACGTCAACCCGTGAGAACGTGCTTTAACGCCAAGCTGCCGAAGTGAGTAACGGCCCGTCGCATACCATTCAAACATTTTGGCAATGAGCGGTCCAGCAACGGGATCGACTTCGATTATCTTCTTCCCATTCGGTCCGTCGGTATTGTGATAGCCCAGCGGGGCGCAGGATGGCCAAATCCCTTGTTCCGCCTTTTCTAGCATTCCTTTCCGCGTTTCCTCCGAAAGATTGTCGATGTAATTCTTGGCCATCAGAACTTTGATGCCGTGCATGAATTTTTCAGACGAACGCGAGTCGTAGGAAAGAACCGTTCCCTCTTTTACGAAATGGATCTCCACGTCCAAATCATCGACGGTCACCCAATCCTTCAGATTCCGATAAAGGCGGTCCGTTTTCTCGACCAACAAAACGCGCACAGTCGGATGGCGACGCAGATAAGTCATCATCTTGTTGAAATGCGTGCGGCCGCTTTTCTTGGCCGTTTCAACATCGACAAATTCTTCAGCCACGCGGATACCGTTTATTGCCGCGTATTCGTTTAAGAGCTTCAACTGGGCGGGAATCGAAAACCCTTCTTTTTCCTGCTCTTTAGAAGAAACGCGTGCATAAACTACGGCGCGCGGCGCAGTTTGCTGCTTAGATTGAGTTTTTCCCCAGTTTCGAGAGGCCATGGGTCCGTCCGTTCAGCTTCACGAGAAATATAGATTCTCTAGCATCATTCGGGCGCGGTGCGAATGGCTTGTTCCTAAAATGTTCGACGAATCAAATTTGGGAAAGTTGCGGGCCAATCAACCGGTTGGCCGCAATTAGAACAGAACGCGCTTCATTGAAGAACCGCGCATTTTCTAATTGTGCTTCGAATGTCCTGCTTGCGCCTTCTGTTCCGCAATTTTCCATTCTCGAAGAATCCGAAAAAAGCCAACGGCGTTATCGACGATCTCCCGGGCGTCTTCCTGTGTCAGCCTGTGTGCGTAGTGCGGCTGCCATTTATCCATTGTTCTACGAATCAATTCCGGCTTAGGACATTTACGAGTCCGAGGAAGGGGCGAGCGGTTTGACCTGAGCCCTTCGGCTCCCTCATTTATTTCGAGAGTCTGGCCCTGTCTGAGGCGCCCCCGAATCTTGGACCGCGTTGGGTCGGATTTTTCGCGGTCTGTCACGACAGCGGGCCGGATGCGCTGTCGCGATTTAGGAGCGTAATCGGCGGCAAATCGCCGATCGCGCTAT
>JBGTFV010000298.1:0-3128 GCA_041747095.1 Parvularculaceae bacterium | reverse complement strand
ACCTCCTTGGTGCGCAGATCGGCGCCCCGGACGGCATCGAGGGAGAAGCGTTCCGCCGCCTCCGCGGCGATGGCGGGGTTCCCCGCATCCTGGCCTGATTGGAGGACGAGCCACGCGACGCCCCGATAAAGAATGCCCGTGTCGAGGTGGGCGAGGCCGTAATATTCGGCGATCAACGGCGCAAGAGTACCCTTGCCGGAAGCGGCCGGGCCATCAATGGCGATGACGAAGGATCGGTTCATGCGCGCGTGCATGGACTGGAAGATTTGCCGATGCAAGTCGAACGGGCAAGGGGGGAGGGGGGTTGTCTTGCCCGCGCGGGCGTTATGGCTTCAGGCCCAACGCGTCACCTCGTTGAAATAATTCCTCGTAGGGGCTGCCCCGGCGCCTTGCGGCGCCCCGGCCTGCGCGCCATGTCTCCCCGCGACCGGGGCCGCGCCGGGAAAAGCTCCCGGAACGACGAGAGTGAAGGCGATGTTCTCCCCCGACGCCCTGCAGGCGTTGTTCATGTCGGACTCTTTCGCCGCCTTCATTCAGGTGATCCTGATCGACCTGACGCTGGCCGGCGACAACGCCGTGGTCATCGGCCTCGCGGCTGCCGGCCTCTCGAAGGAAGACCGCGGACGAGCGATCATGATCGGCATCGTCGCCGCAACCGTGCTGCGGATCGGCTTCGCGGCGATCACAACGCAATTGCTCGGCATTGTCGGCTTGCTGCTTGCGGGCGGCATCTTGTTGTTGTGGGTGTGCTGGAAGATGTGGCGCGAACTGCGCCGCCCCGCGCATGTGCATGCTAGGGCGGCGAGCGCAATTCCGACGGCGACGGGCGATCAACCGGTCGCCACGAAGCGGCTAGGCCCCGCCATCGGCCAGATCATCCTCGCCGACGTGTCGATGTCGCTGGACAATGTGCTGGCGGTTGCCGGCGCGGCGAGGGACCACCCCTCCGTGCTTATTTTCGGCCTCGCTTTGTCGGTCGTGTTGATGGGCGTTGCCGCGACCCTGATCGCCCAGCTTTTGGAGCGTCATCGCTGGATTGCGTTTCTGGGTCTTGCGATCATCCTCTTCGTCGCGATCGAAATGATCCTGCGCGGCGGAACGGAAGTGCTGATTGCTTCGGGGCGTGCGCTTCCCGTGTGGTGGCCGTTTGCGCCGCATTGATTGCGGCGCCGGCGAGGCAGCTGCATGGGCCGCTGCATCCGGCCGCTGCATCCGGAAGGGCGCCGCCGACGTATTCTCCGCGTCAGGTCAGGAGAGTGCCAGTTGTTTCAGTTTCGATTGCTCGCCGCCGCGCTTTTTTTCCTCGCGCTTACGGACGCCGCCCTCGCGGACCGCTCCGCTATGCCGGCCGAGCTAGATGCGGCGCTCGCCGCCGCCGAGCGCACGCCTGATCTTAAGTTGTCATTCACCCTGCGCTTTCAGTGGCCGGATGCGGCCGACATCACCCAGCGCTTCGATGCGACGACGAAAAGCTGGACGACGCTCGAAGGCGATCCCGGCTCCATGAGCGCAGCCGCCCGCAAGGCGTTCGACGTCGTCAAGCGTACGGAATCAAAACCCGGCGGGCTTCTGTATGCGGATTTTCGCCCCTATCTGAAAGATGTTGAACTGGTCGAAGAAACCGATCGACAGGCGGTGTTTTCGTTTTCTTCGCCGGAAGCGGATCGGGTCTCGTCGGAGGCGCGCGAGTCAATCGAAGCGCGGCTCGTGCTTGACAGAGAGAGCGGCCTGCTGACCCGCTATAGCGTCAGGGCGCTTTCCCCCTTCAGGCCGTTGCCGGTGGCGCGCATTGATGAATACATTTATGAGCTCGATTTTGAGCCGCTAGCGGCTGGCGGTCCGGCTGTGATGACGCAGATCAGGAAACTCGCCAAGGGGCGCCGCTTGGGCGCCCGCGTAGATGAGCAGTATACGGCGCTCTTTTCAGACTTTGCCATCGTAGAATAACGCTCGGCGCATCCCGGCGTCGGGCAACAACAAAGACGGGCGCGGATGTTGTTCTGACGCTTGGAGCTTGACCCGTGAGATGATACTCCCTCCTCGTCCTATTGGAGTGGGTGAGGCCGATGGCTGACGCTGCAGCGCAACAGACGCCCTGGCATCTATGGGCCGTAGGCGTTCTTGGAGTCCTCTGGAATTCCATCGGTTGCTACGATTATTATATGTCGAATACGGCGGGCGAACCCTATTTCCGGCAGATGGGCATGACCGACGCCCAGATCGCGCATTTGCTTGCGGCCCCCTCGTGGATGACCGGCGTCTGGGCGATCGGCGTCTGGGGCGCGTTGGCGGGCTCGGTTTTACTCTTGTTGCGGAGCCGCTGGGCGGTTGAGGTTTTTCTCGCTTCGCTCGCCGCTTACGTCGTTAGCCTCATTTACGGCTATGTCATCTCACCTGCGCCCGGACAAAAAGGCGCGATGATGGTCATGCAGGCAGTCATATTCGTCGGATGCGTGTTCTTTTGGTGGTACGCGAGCGCGCAGCGCAAAGCAGGTCGGCTGCGTTAAGCTTCCAGAAGAAGCTCAGCTTGCTGACAGTCAGCGCTACCCTTCGATGGCGCGGATGCGACCCGCGTTCATGCGGATCTTCGCCCAGACGCGCCCGAACTCGATCCATTGGACAATCATCTCAAACCCGGCCTTTTTGCCCCATTTCTGATATTTTTGGCGCTGGCGCAGCCCCGCGCAATAGACGATCGCTGAGCCGCGACCTGCTGTTTGCGCGCGCCAGTTTAGGAACAGGACGATGCCATAACCGCGCATCATCTCGCGCCAGCCAAGGCGGCGCGCCAGGTCGATGGCGCTATGGAAAAACGCGCGGCTCATCACCCGCTCGCCGCTTACCGGACCGAACATCCAGGCCCAGACCTTCTGTACACTGTTGTTTTGAAGCCAGTCTGGCCACGATGGCGGCGTTGCGCGCGATGACATGGCCTGTTCCACATCGCCCCGGCGATAGCGGGCGATCAACGCCTCGATATGGGCCGCCTCAAGCCCCAAAAGGTCGGCGTCGCACCAAAGGATAACCGCGTCTTCGTCCACCGTCGGCAGATGGCGCATGATCGCCTCGCCTACCGGCACGCGCGTCTCGATTCTGACGACCGACGCGCCAGCCGCGCGCGCAATGTC
>JBGTFV010000297.1:0-2847 GCA_041747095.1 Parvularculaceae bacterium | reverse complement strand
GCCCGTCCGGCCATCGGCGTCTACGGCGCCCCGATGCCAGACGGCCTTCAGCGACTTGATGGCAAGATCGACGATCTCGCGCCGCGGCGCGCCATCCATCGCAAGAATGAGGCCGACGCCGCACGCGTCGCGTTCGTCTTCTGGCGACCACACGCCAGCGCGCTCGGCGCGCGCGCGCATCGCGAGTTGTTCGTCGAACGACGTCACTCTTGAGTCTCCTTATCGGGCGCAAATCGCCATGGCGGAAACCGGCGATCAGGACCGGCATGGAATATACAGACGCGCCGCCCGTCCGGATCGGTCAGCCACGCTTCGCGCCAGCGCCAGGTCTGGTCAGTTGGCGGGGCGTCAAGCGAAGACACGTCGATCGTGATCTGGTTGAGCTCCATCGGCCTTTGACCCTATTCCGCGGCGATCATCGTCGCAGGGGACAGGGCGAGTTTGGCCGCAATCTCCTTCGCTGCCACGCGTCCGTCGCGGATCGCCCAGACAACCAGCGAGGCGCCGCGAACGATATCGCCTGCCGCGAACACGCCGGGTGCTGACGTCTCAAGCGTTTCCGGGTTGACGCGCAATGTCCCACGCGGGGTGAGGCGCAAAGTCGGCTCGCCAAATACTGTATGCGGATTTTCCGCCTCGTAGCCCAGCGCCTTGACGACCATGTCGGCCTCCAGACTGAAGCCGCTGCCCGCCAAAGGCGTAGGCGTGCGGCGGCCAGAGGCGTCTGGCGGGCCAAGCGTCATCCGCGCAGCCATTACATTGCGGCCGATGGCGCGAGGCGCGGCGAGCCATTCGAAATGCACGCCCTCTTCTTCTGCGTGTCCGACCTCGCGCCGCGAGCCCGGCATGTTCTCCCGATCGCGCCGATAGACGCAAGTCACGCTCGCCGCACCCTGCCTGACAGCGGTGCGCACGCAATCCATTGCGGTGTCGCCGCCGCCAATAACGACGACCCGTTTGCCATGGGCGTCGAGCGCGCCGCTCTTTAGCGCCGGAACATCATCGCCGAGGCCGTGGCGATTTGCAGCAGTGAGAAAATCGAGCGCCGCGACCGTCGGCGCGCCTGTCTCCACCGGGCAATCAAGCTCCCGCGCAGCGTAAACGCCAGTGGCGATAAGGATCGCGTCGTGGCGCGCACGCAAAGTGGTGAGATCGGCGTCGCGACCCACCTCGAAGTTCAATTCGAAGCGCACGCCGGAGGCAACCAGTCGATCGGTACGCCGAATGACAACGGATTTCTCGAGCTTGAAGTTGGGGATGCCAAAGAGCAGCAGCCCCCCTGGCCTGTCATAGCGATCATAGACCGTAACGGCGAAGCCCTCGCGGCGGAGTTCTTCAGCGGCTGCGAGGCCAGCGGGTCCGGCGCCGATGATGCCGACCGAAAGGCCGCGCTCGCGAGCAGGGACGACCGGCTTGATCCAGCCATTCGCCCAGGCGGTTTCGGTAATGTACGACTCTACCGCTCCAATCGTTACCGTTCCGTGGCCGGACTGCTCGATGACGCAGGCGCCTTCGCACAGTCGGTCCTGCGGACAAATCCGCCCGCAGATTTCCGGCATGTTATTCGTCGCTGACGAGACCTCGTAAGCTTCGCGCATGCGGCCGGCCGCAACGAGGCGCAGCCAATCGGGAATGTCATTGCCGAGCGGGCAGTGCTCCTGACAGAAGGGAACGCCGCATTGCGAACAGCGCGCGGACTGCGCGGCGGCGGCGTCGGCGGCGAATTGACGATAGATTTCATCAAAGTCGCGCCGTCGCGCGTCCGCTTTGCGCTTCTCCGGGGTCTCGCGGGGCCGCGAGACGAATTGCAGCATGTTCTCGGTCATCTATCCGTCTGCAAATTATTGCCAATGCGCCGTTGCGTACTTCCGGCTCTGGTCGTCAGAAAGACTTCGCGTCGCGAGCTCGACGCGCCGGCTGTCACGCAAAACAACCTTAGTTCTGCCCGAGAGGGCGCCATCACGCAAGGCGGGTGCGCGATTTCCTAGAGCCAGCGCGAACGCCGCCGATAGGAATATGTCGCCTTAGGCCGTTTTTTTGGACTTATCTGCCCCAATCGACGATCTTGCTATCTTCTCGTCATTGTCCGCCTCGATAGGCGTGCGGCAGTGCGCCGCGGCGGAGGTCGCGATAGCGGTCGCGAAGTTGTGTCTGGCGATTGTCGAGGTTCGTCTCGCGTCCGTCGATGAACACGGCCGTCGGGCGGGAAGCAGCCTCCAGCGGATCGCCATCCCAGACGACGACGTCGGCGACTTTGCCCGCCTCAAGCGAGCCGAAGCGACCCTCAAGACCGAACATGACCGCGGGATTGACAGTCAACGCGGCGATTGCGGCCTCGCGCGGAAGTCCAGCGGCGACGGCATTGCCGGCGTGTTGGGTCAGCAAGCGCAAGTTATGCGAACCCGACGCTGTGCCTGTGAACGCAATACGAACGCCCGCCGCATGCAGTATCGCGGCTGCATCGAGGCGCGAGTCGAGCGATTCAAAGTTCGACGGCAGGTTGGCGAGCGGGTTTAGAATAACAGGAATTCCGGCGGCGGCGAGCTCCCGCGCGACGAGGTGGGCTTCAGCCCCATCAAGAATGATAGGGCGAAGCTGGGTGCGCTCTTTGAGCCGAATGAGTGAGCGGATTTCCGCCGCCCGGTTGATCGAGACGATGAGCGGCGTCTGGCCCGAGATAACCGGTCCCAGCGCCTCCAGGTCGCTGATGGCGAAGCGTTCGTCGCGCCGTCGCTGCACGTAATCGCGGGGGTTCTGCGCGTAGGAAGTCGCCTCGGCGAGATATTCCCGAAGCACCGCCCAGGCCCCAAGGCGCGTGTTGCCATTACGCGCCGCGCCGCCCGCGTC
>JBGTFV010000296.1:0-2891 GCA_041747095.1 Parvularculaceae bacterium | reverse complement strand
TCTCGATGCGGCGTTTTTCATCGTCTATATCCCGCAAGGGCCCGAGACGCCCGAGGGGCTTGCCGAAGCGCAGCGCATCGCATCGACGCGCATCGCCGCCATCGAACGGCTCGTTGCGGCGTACCCGTCGGAAATCGCCCTTGCAAAAACGGCGGCCGAGGCGCGGCGCATCGCCAAGTCCGGCAGGCTTGTCGCGTTCATCGGTATGGAGAACGCCAGCCCCCTCGGAAACTCCGTAGATGACGTGCCCGCCTGGGCGGCGCGCGGCGTGCGCTATGTCGGCCTCACCCATTTTGGGCACAACCAGTTCGGCGATTCCTCCAATCCGAATGTGGAGGCGGGCGATGCGCCGTCCAGATGGGGCGGGCTGTCGCCGCTCGGGCGCGAGCTGGTCGCGGTGCTCAACCGGGAAGGCGTCATGGTCGATGTCAGCCACACTGGCCGCGAGACGATGATGCAGGCGACCGAGCTGTCGGCGGCGCCTGTCATTGCGTCCCACTCGGGCGTCAAAGCGGTCGCGGATTCCCCCCGCAACCTCGACGATGAGCAGCTTCTGGCGATCAGGGCCAATGGCGGCGTCGCGCAGATGGTGGCCCTCGGCGCCTACGTCAAAGCGTTTACGCCCGAGCAGCAGGCGTTTGTCGATGCGCTTCAGAAAGAGTTCGGCGCGGAAACCGCCGCCAAGCGCGCGGCGCTGACGCCGGAGCGGCGCGCCGAATACGAACGCCGCCTTGACGGCAGGTGGGATATTGCGCCGCGCGCGAGCGTCGCCGATTTCGCCGATCACATCGACCATGCGGTGAAGGTCGCGGGGATCGACCATGTCGGCATCGCGTCGGATTTCGACGGCGGCGGCGGCATTGTCGGCTGGGAGAACGCAGCCGACACGCTCAACGTGACGCGCGAGCTTGTCCGGCGGGGGTATGACGAGGCGTCAATTGAGAAAATCTGGGGCGGTAATCTTCTAAGGGTTCTCGGCGAAGTGGAAAAAACGGCGCAGCGCATCAAGGCGTCCGCCCGCTGAGCATCAGCCGCTTGGGGAGAGACGGCAATGGAAATTTCGGAAGGCGACCTTCTGTCGCTCGCCCTCGAAGGCCGGGCGAACATCTCATTCATCGTCACACAGATTATCGCCATCGAATTCGGGCTAGTGGCGGGCATCTATTTCTTCCTCGGGCGCGCCGGGTTGCTGCTCAAGCTTTTTGCCCTGGTGATTTATTCGATTGGATACGGCGCGCTCCTCAGCCTTTATTTTTGGGAATTGGCCGCGTTGGAGGGCGTGCATAAAGCGCTTGCCGCCTTGCCCGCCACTATGGCGAGCGCTGCAACGATTGCGGTACTCGGCTGGGAAACCGGTTCGGCCGGGCCGGCGCAGGCCGTCGCCGCAAACGCCATGTTCGCCATTGGCTGGCTTGTTGTCGTTTTCCTGATGTTCGTTCCTGTCGGCTCCCCGCCGCGTATTCGCCGATAAGCGCCTGCGGTCGAGCGACGGCCTGTTTTGTGCGCAGCTTAGTTCGCAGCGCGTTCAAGAACTCCGACCCGGATCCCGTCAAACACATATTGCGTCGACAACGCCATCAAAAGCATGCCGAGAAGGCGCGTAATGACGTTCATGCCCGTTCGACCCAGCGCATCGCCAATGCGCCCGGCAAACGCCATGATGACGAAACCAATTGCTAGCACGACATAGGTTGCAACGAGCGCGGAGGATTTTTCCGCCAGTGATTTATCCGGCCCCATCAGAAGCATGATGGTCGCGATCGCGCCGGGGCCTGACAACATGGGTATGGCGAGGGGAAAGAAGGCGATGTTCTCGCGCGCCGAGGCCTTGGGGCCGGGCGTCTTGGCCTCAACCTCGCTGTCCGGCGCGAAAAACATCCGGTAGCCCATCATGAACAGCAAGAGCCCGCCAGCGGTGCGGAACGCCTCAAGCGAGATGCCGAGATGATGGAGGATAACGTTACCGCCCAATCCAAAGACCGTCAGGATGCCAGCGGCGATGAACGACGCCTCAAGCGCGATGCGCCGGCGGCGCTGAGGCGTATCGCTCTGGGTGAGGCCCGCGAAAATCGGCGTGATCAATATCGGGTCGATCACAATGAACAGCGTGACGAGCGAAGCAACAAACGGACTCAAGAAAGCTTCAAACATCGCCGCGCCAGCCCCCGGAATATCGCCCCGCTCACGTCGCCGAGCCCCGCGTTTTTCGTGCGCTGCGCCGCACTGAAGCGCAAGCGGGCGCCGGCCCGAGGGCGGGCTATGTTGTTTTTGCTGCGCGCGCCGCGGAAAAATGGTTAAATCATGCTTAACGCTGTGCGATGCGCTCAGTGAGGGGAATTGTTCAGGGGAGCCTACCTCCATGAAATCTAAAGATAATTTCTGGAAATCGACGACAGCGCTGACCTTTGCGGCGCTGGCCGCCGCCGCTGCCGGGTGCGCCAGTTATGGGCCGGAGACGGAATATGGAGGGTACGCGGTCGCCGGTTTTGCTGGCGCCGATCAGTTTTACAGCCGCGAACAGGCGCTCGCCGCCGCTCCCCCGGTCCAGTTCGCTCCGAATGGCGTTGCGTTTGAAATGGTCGCCTATGAGGGCATCGCCGGCGCGCGCCGGGCCCATCGCCGCTACGACGCAGCCCTTGCGGAAAAATTCGACGGAGCGTGCGAGCCATACGTTCTGGCGGCCGCCGGCGAAACGCTGATGGATGTGGCGCGCCTGTGCGACGTGCCGCTCGCGCAGCTCGCAAGCTACAATTCTGATGCTGTCGGCGGGGCTTACATTAAAACGGGTCAGATCCTGCAGGTGCCGGGCGCCGCGTTCAACGGAGCGCCAACCGCCCTGTTGAATGTCGGCGACACGCTGACAACGCTCTATACGATACGCGCGGGCGATA
>JBGTFV010000295.1:0-7174 GCA_041747095.1 Parvularculaceae bacterium | reverse complement strand
TGCGCGACCAGTGCGCGGGCCGGCGGATGGCCGAAGTGATGTCGCTCGCCATAACAATCTTCATGGCTGCGCCAGTGATCGCGCCGGCAATCGGTCAGGCGATACTCGCCTTCTTTCCGTGGCGCGGCATTTTCGTCGCCTTGTTGGCGTACGGACTGGCGCTCGCGGTCTGGGCTTTTTTCCGCGCGCCCGAAACCTTGCGACCGGGCGAGGCCAAACCGCTCAGCACCCGTTCGATCATGGGCGCCTATGGCGAGTTCATCTCCAACCGGGTGTCGCTCGGTTACACCTTGGCGTCGGCGCTGTGTTTCGGCGCGCTTTTCGGATATGTCAGTTCGTCAGAACAGATATTCCTCGAAACCTTTGAGCTTGGACCGCGCTTTCCGCTCGCTTTCGCCGCCGTCGCCGCCTCGCTTGGCGCAGCGACGCTCATCAATTCGCGGCTCGTGGGCAAATACGGCATGAGGCGGCTGCTGCAGGGAGCGCTTCTTGCGCTGATCGCCGCAAACTTCGTACATCTGGCGGCGGCGGCGCTAGGCGCGAACTCGTTGATGATCTTCATCTCGTTCATGTCGATATCGTTTTTTTGCCTTGGCCTGATCGGACCGAATGCCTCTGCGATTGCGATGGAGCCGATGGGCCATATGGCGGGCGCGGCGGGCGCGGCGAACGGTTTCGCCGGCACGACGATCGCCGGTATTCTCGGCGGCGTCGTCGGCGCATTTTATGATGGCACCACCGTGCCGCTCATCGCCGGGTTTTTAATGCTGGGAACCTCAGCGCTGGGCGTCGTGTTGTGGGTCGAGCGCGGCGCACTCTTTAAAGGCGGGCCGATCAGATGACAGAGACACGTGCGGAAAAACGCGTCTGCCTCGGCGCGTTCGCCGGCGCCCATGGAGTCAAAGGCGCTGCAAAAATCCGAACCTTTACGGCGGAGGAATCCGGCGTCGCGGCCTACGGACCGTTGACCACTGAAGATGGCGCGCGCCGATTTGCGTTACGCTTCGTGCGCGCGCTCAAACCGGGGCTTGCCCTTGTGACCGCGCCCGAAATCAGAACCCGGGAAGAGGCTGAAGCTCTGGCCGGCATCCGCCTTTACGCGCCGCGCGCCGCTCTGCCGCAAGTCGATGATCCGGATGAGTTCTATCTGGAGGATCTCGTCGGGCTCGCCGCGTTCGATACGGATGGCGAAACTGTCGGGCGCATCACCGGCGTGCACAATTTCGGCGCGGGCGACCTGATCGAGATCGCCCGGCCGAGCGGCGGCCCGGCGCTTTTTGCGCCGTTTACAAAGGCAGTCGCCCCGCTCGTCGATCTCGCCGCCGAACGCATGGTCGTCGACCTCAAAGCTCTCGAAGATGTGATGCGGCCGCCATCGGATATTTCCTTCACTCTCGACTCGATGCGGCAGGAAGACGCCTGATCAGCGGACTGCGCGGCTTGACGCGCCGGGCCCGTCGTGGCGCAGTGGACGGAATCGGGGTCGGCGGGTTTGGGGGAAATGAAGCAATCTGCAACGGGCGGCCGTGCGCCGTTTATCTGGGTTCTGGGAACAATCGTTCTCGTGCTTGGACTTGGCGCAAGCGAAACGCTCCGCCGGATTGATGCGCGCAACGCGCAGGCCGCATCGGCCGCGCTGCAGGCGGAAATCGCTGTCGCAAAATCCGACGCCGCTGCGGCGCTCGCGGCCGTCATTCCACCTGACGCCGTGCAGCAGGCGCGGCGATCAGTATACCAAGTAAATGTAAGGGATCGGAACGGCCGGATTGTCGCTTTCGGCACCGCATTCGTCGTGGACCGGGAACGCGGCTTGCTCGCAACGAACGCACACATCATCCGGACGTTTCCAATCGATCCCTCGTTCTCGGCAACAATCGTCAATGAAAGCGTTGGAGCGGCAATTCCGATCATAGGGGCGAAAGAGCACGCCGGGTATGAGCGTTTCGCCAAGCTCGTTGACGAGTATGAACCGATCCGGCGCTCCGATGCGCTTACATCGCCGGAATTCGTCCACGCCTATGATCTCGCTTTCGATACCGGGCTGATATTCGTCGATCCGATCGACCCTGAGACGGGCGCAAACCGACTTGGGCCGTCGCTGCCTCTGGCGTCTGATGAGGATCTTCTTGCTGTAAAGGCTGGCGATCCCGTCGCCATCATCGGTTACCCGTTCGACCGTGCGCAGCGCGACACAGGCGATGACATCGGCAGTTCGCGCGCTGAACGCGGGGTGATCGCCGCGATGGTCTCCCCCCTCGATACGCTGGAAGCAAAGGGCGACCCGATTATCGCGAACCTGATTGTGCATCGCATGTCGAGCCGACCGGGCAATAGCGGCAGCCCGATCATCGACAGCGCGGGACGCGTCATCGGCGTCGAATCCGCTGGAATACCGGATGGCGATAGCGTTGCGCAGAGAGCGGATATGGTGCGCGATCTGCTTGAGCCGCTGCGGGAGGAGGAGCGCCTCGCAAAGATTTTTGAACCCGCATGGCGCGAACGCCTCGCGTATTTTGCTCGCGCCGCAGACATTGTTCCGTTTGCGGCTTTTGCGGCGCGCCGCGACGCGCCGCGCGCCACTGCAAATGTAAAGATTGCGACGATAGAAACCGGCGCAGAGCAGCCGTTCAAGTCGTTCGGGCCAAACCAACACACGTATGGATCGCCGGTGCGATACTTTCTCGCAGCGGCTCCGGACATCGACCATGAAGAAGAAGAAGAAGCTGAAGACGGCGATGGAGCGGCGACTGATTCAGCGAACGAGCTCGGCATTGGCGTGACGCCAACTCCCGTTTTTCGCATTCCTGAGCTTGGCCGATATTCAGAACTATGGGTTGACGTAAAGGCCGGAGAACGCGCGATCGCCTTCGCTTATGACTATCACCCTAATTACGGCGGCTGCGAGGTGGAGATCTATTGGCGCCAGCGCGGCGAGAAAAAGCTCAAGCTCAATCCGTCAGACGTAGACGGATTTAATTTTCTCGAACTCCCCGCGAGCAAAGATCCGGTGACGCGCCATTACCTCGTCGTCCGCCGCGTAATCGAAGTCTACAGGGAGGGGTATATCTACCAATGCGCGCCGGCCGACGATCATTTTCGTTTCGGCGTCGTCAGGTGGTCAGACAATGAAAGCGACAACGCGCAGAAGCCCGACAACACGGCGACGGTCGCCGCAACTGGCGCCATTGGCCGCGAGAGGTTCGCCGGCGCGCTCGCCGGGTTTTCCGCCGCCGCGAAAACCGGCTTTGCTCAATTTGGCGGGCTCGGCGCCTCGTTCCAAAAGTGCGGCCTTGATTTCAGATCATGTCTGACAAGCCGCACGGTCGTCTGGGACGGAGCGCGCGCGACAGCAGCAGAGTTGGCCGGGGCAGGCGATCAAGTTTTGCGACCGGATAGCAATGCCGCGGCCGGCGGACCGTCAGGCGGGACTTCCGGGTTGACGCTCGATTGATCGCACCCGTCCCACCGCTTGCTCCTGCGCCCGCGCCGACCGATAAGCGGCGGTACCCCCAACGAGGGCCATCAACATCGAGTTTGAGATGTGGCGCGCGACCGTTCTGACGCTGTTTCCGGAGGTTTTCCCAGGCCCGCTCGACGCCTCGATTCTGGGGCGCGGGCGCGCCGGCGGACTCTGGTCGCTCGACGCCGTCAACATTCGAGACTTCTCCGATAATCCCTACCGGTCTATCGACGACGCCCCTGCGGGCGGCGGCGCAGGGCTCGTCATGCGGGCGGACATTCTCGCCGCCGCCATCGATGCAACGCCGGGCGAGGGACGCCCCATCGTCTATCTGTCGCCGCGGGGCGCGCCCTTGCGCCAGGAACGCGTCCGGTCGCTGGCGCAGGGGCCAGGGTTAATTGCGTTGTGCGGCCGGTTTGAAGGGATCGACGAACGCATCATCGAGGCGCGAAACATTGAGGAAATCTCGATTGGCGACTTCGTGCTCGCCGGGGGCGAAATCGCCGCGATGGCGCTTGTCGAGGCTTGCGTCCGCCTGATCCCCGGCGTATTAGGCTCGGCCCTGTCGCTAACGGAGGAGAGTTTCTCTTCAGCCGAAGCGGGAGATGTCGGTCAGTTGCTGGAATACCCCCAGTACACGCGTCCGCGCATTTTCGAGGGTCGGGAAATCCCCGCCGTGCTCCTGTCAGGCGATCATAGAAAGATCGCACAATGGCGGCGAACTCAGGCGGAACTTATAACGCGCGCGCGACGACCGGACCTCCTCGGGAGGTCGCCTACAACCGGTCCAATCCGGCCAGACAAGAACGACGAGGATTGAGCCATGAATATCATTGAGCAGCTCGAAAAAGAGCAAATTGCGGCGCTGGGAAAAACCATCCCTGACTTTGCGCCGGGCGACACGCTTAAAGTCAGCGTCAAGGTTCGCGAAGGCGAACGCGAGCGTCTGCAAGCCTACGAGGGCGTTTGCATCGCCCGCTCCGGCGGCGGCATCAATGAGAGCTTCACGGTCCGCAAAATCTCGTTTGGCGAGGGCGTGGAGCGTGTGTTTCCGGTTTATTCGCCGCTGGTCGCCGCCATCGACGTCGTTCGGCGCGGCAAGGTGCGGCGCGCCAAACTCTACTATCTCCGCGATCGGCGTGGGAAATCCGCCCGGATCGCCGAGAAGGCGGACAAGCGCCCGAAAGCGGGCGAGGCCAAAGCCGGCGAATAATCAGAACTTGTCTGAACCTCGCAGCGGTTCCCCCGGCGCGACAGGCTGAACATTGCCTGCTTCGGGCCTGACGCGTAACGTCGCTGCAACCTTGGGAGGGGTTTTTACATGTTCAGAAAATTTCTTGCTGCGCTCGCCATCGTGCCGGCTGTGCTCATCGTTATCGGCTTCATTCTGCCGGACAAGGTCAGCATGAGCCGCAACATTGTCATCGCCGCGAGCCCGGAAGAAATCTTTCCGCTCGTTAGCGACTATCGCTCCTTTAACCGCTGGTCGCCTTGGGCCGATCGCGATCCCGAAACCGTCTACGAGATTGTCGGGTCGGGCGTTGGCCAGCGCATGACATGGACGAGCGCCGATCCGGAGGTCGGCTCCGGTTCCCAGACGCTTGTTGAAATCATCGCGCCCAACCGCGCGGTCAGCCAACTCGAGTTTGTCGGCATGGGCAAAGCCACGAGCGCGATCGAACTCTCCGCCATCGAGGGGGGCACGCGCGTTGACTGGTCGTTTGAGACGAGAATGCGCGACGGCGCCCCGCTCGTGATGCAGCCGATCGCCACTTATATGGGCTTCTTCATGAACGGCATGATCGGTTCGGATTATGAAAAGGGTTTGGCGCGCCTGAAACGGGCAGTCGAGGACGGAACGCAGGTCTGAATCAGATCAGCCGCACGCCAAGGCGCTCGAAAAGAACCGCATCACGATCCTCGCCAGGATTGGCGGTCGTCAAAAGTTCATCGCCCACAAAAACCGAGTTGGCGCCGGCGAGAAGGCATAATGCCTGCGCCTCCTCGGTCATTTCGTTGCGGCCTGCTGATAGCCTGACAAACGATGCCGGCATGGTGATCCGCGCGACAGCGATGAGGCGCGCGAATTCTATGGCCGGCAATGGCTCGGACCGCCCGAGCGGCGTTCCCTCGATGCCGACAAGCGCGTTCACCGGCACGGATTCAGGGGGAGGGTCCATATTCGCCAGCGCGAGCAGGAGACCGACGCGGTCATCGGCGGCTTCGCCCATGCCGACGATGCCGCCGCAGCACACCTTCATGCCCGCCGCCCGAACGCGCTGCAGCGTTTCGATCCGGTCAGCGAATGTACGCGTCGTCACGACCTTGTCGTAATAGTCAGGGCTCGTATCGATATTGTGGTTGTAATAATCGAGGCCCGCATCAGCCAGCTGACGCGCTTGACCATCTGTCAGCATACCGAGCGTCATGCACGTCTCAAGCCCCATCGCCTTGACGGAAGCGACCATGTCGCACAACGCCGCCATGTCGCGATTTTTCGGCTCGCGCCAGGCCGCGCCCATGCAGAAACGCGAAGCGCCGCCCGCAGCGGCCTGCCGGGCAGCCTCTACGACGGCGTCCGTCGCCATCAGGCGCGAGGGCTTCAGCCCCGTTTCGAAATGAGCCGACTGGCTGCAATAGCCGCAGTTTTCTGCGCACCCGCCGGTCTTGATCGACAACAGGCGCGAGGCCTGCACTTCATTGGCGGCAAAATACTGTCGGTGAACTGTCTGCGCCCGAAAGATAAGATCTGCGAAAGGAAGATCGAACAACGCCTCGATCGCTTCCCGGGTCCAAGCTGTCCGTTTTGAAGCGACCGCCGCGCCCAAAGCCCCATCCATTGTCTGCCTCCTGATCAATCTGCGGCGCGCGCTGCGGACCGGGCAGCAGCGACGAATGCGCGGATGCGTTCAATGTCTTTAACGCCCGGCGCGCGCTCGACGCCGCTTGAGACGTCAATGCCCGCGAATGCGGGAAATGCTGCGCCCGCAGCGACCGCCGCAGCAGCATTATCGGGCGAAAGCCCGCCAGCGAGCAGGAAGGGCGTCGCCTCGGTATATGCGCCGAGAACCGACCAGTTGAATGTGGCTCCGAGGCCCCCGGCCCGATCGGCGCCTTTGGGCGGCTTGGCGTCGAACAGCAAATAGTCTGCAGCTTCGGCGAGCGCTGAGACATCGGCGAGGTCCGCTGCTTCCGCGACGCCCACCGCTTTGATTACCTCGACGCCAAATTCTGCGCGCAAATCGGCAAGCCGCTCGGCGTCTTCGTGGCCGTGGAACTGGAAATGCGAAACGAAAGGCGCAGTTTCAGCAAGCTGTTTTTCCCCTGCATCGACGAAAAGCCCAACGAAGCGCGGCGTCGCCACGCCCTCGTCATCGCAGGCCTCCTTCACGTCGGCGACGATCGCTTCGGCGTCTTCCGCGGTCAGGAAACGGGGCGACTTTGGAACAAAGACAAATCCGAGGAAGTCGGCGCCGGCGCGCGCGCATTCGATCGCGATTTCAGACGTCCGAACGCCGCAGACCTTTATGAGCGGCGAAGTTATCTCGCTGGACATTGCAGGCGGCTCACCTGGTTTCCGAAAGGACTGCTTGTTTTTGTACTGGCGGCGAGGCCAAGAGATTGGGCGACAGCGTGGGCGACGATCCGCGTTGTAACTCCGAGAGTTGGCGCCGCACCGCGCGCAGCTCGTCGCGATCGGCCCGCGCACGGGCC
>JBGTFV010000294.1:0-7934 GCA_041747095.1 Parvularculaceae bacterium | reverse complement strand
ATCACGCCGCCGGACGCGCGCGACCCGGCGTTGCTGGCACGTCTCGATGCGGTTGCGGGCCGGGTTCTCGGCTAGGCGGCGCGTGTGGGACTAGGCAATTGCAGCGAGCGGGCTGTGGTCGTCATCCGCCGCAAAGCGGGCCCAGTGCTGCCGGATCGGCTCCGGCGGGACGTAGGCGGACCATTCGTCGAACTCGCGCAATACCACTGTGACGCTGAGGCCGTGAGCGGTCGCGACCTCCATCTGCCAGGGGTTGATCGTAGCGGCGATAATGTGCTTGCCGCGGGCGACATAGCAGCGCGCGCGGCGAGCGATCCAGCGCGCCTGATCGCTCGCGAGCCAGACGGATTTAATCGGCTCAGGTCCGGGCAGGACGGTCGTAACGAATGAAAAAAGATGCTGCGCCCCGCCCTCGGCGCCGTCGGAAACCGAGGCGATCCGGCACCAAGTCGGTTCGACCGTTTCGACGCGGATGAGCGGGCTTTCGATGCGACGGGCGCGCTCGGGTCCGGCGCGCAAGTCGCTATTGCTGCGCCGACGATGGGTGAACACCGACATGGCGAGCGAAGGAGTGTCGAGTTCGACCGCGAAGCCCTCGTCCCAGACTCGCACCACCCGGCCGTCCACCGGCGGCAGATGGGCGACCTGCGCCCGGATGAGATCGCCCTTGGCGACGCGCGCGTCGGTGCGGATCGCCATGCTGCGATCGTTGAGGTTGACTGTTTCGCCCCGGCGAGAGGGCGCCCCGTTGATCGAGAAATCAACGGCGAACGCGCCGGAAAGGCGCGCTGATCTTCTGCCGGATGATTCGCCGGTTTGGGTCATGGCTGCAACTTAAACGCGAAACCTTTAATGTTCGATTAAAGATGCGAAAAATTTAACGATATTTTTCACCGGACGTTTTACGCGCCCCACTGCGTCCCATCACGCATTAAACCGGAAATTCATCACGTCGCCGTCGCGGACGATGTATTCCTTGCCTTCAAGGCGCATCTTGCCCGCTTCCTTCGCCGCAACCTCGCCGCCGAGGCGGACGTAATCGTCATAGGCGATCGTCTCGGCCCGGATGAAGCCGCGCTCGAAATCGGTGTGAATGACGCCCGCCGCCTGCGGCGCGGTTGCCCCCCGTCGGATGGTCCAGGCGCGCGCTTCTTTCGGGCCAGCGGTGAAGTAGGTTTGCAGGCCGAGGAGGTCGAAGCCAGAGCGGATCAACCGGTTGAGGCCAGGCTCGGCGAGCCCCAGGCTTTCGAGATATTCCGCCTGTTCCTCATCGGCGAGTTGGGCGAGTTCGGATTCAATCCGCGCCGAAATCGCGACGGCGAGCGCGCCTTCGGTCTTGGCGCGGGCGGCGACCTCGGCCGAATAGGCGTTGCCCGTCGCGGCTGACGCCTCGTCTACATTGGCGACGAACAGCACGGGCTTCTGGGTCAGGAGCTGCAATCCCTTCCAGGCTTTCTCGTCTTCCGGCGCCACCGTGACGGTCCGCGCGGGGTTGCCGTCGCGCAGCGCGGCGAGGGCGGCGTCGACGAGACCGAGAAGGATCTTCGCTTCCTTGTCCTGACCCTTGGCTTTTTTCTCCAGCGGCCCGCGCCGTTTCTCAAGGCTGTCGAGGTCGGCGAGCATGAGTTCGGTCTCGACCGTTTCGAAGTCTGAAATCGGATCGATCCGCCCGGCGACGTGCGTCACGTCGTCGTCGTCGAAACAGCGCATGACGTAAACGACCGCGTCCACTTCGCGAATGTTGGCGAGGAACTGGTTGCCGAGCCCTTCTCCCTTCGAGGCGCCTTTCACGAGGCCGGCGATGTCGACGAACTGCATCCGTGCGGGTACGATATTGGCCGAGCGCGCAATTTCCGCGAGCTTCATCAGGCGCGGCTCCGGCACGGCGACGTCGCCCACATTCGGCTCGATGGTGCAGAACGGATAGTTCGCCGCTTGCGCCGCCGCCGTGCGCGTCAGCGCGTTGAAGAGCGTCGACTTGCCAACATTAGGCAGGCCGACAATGCCGCATTTAAATCCCATGGTTCAGGTCGCTTGTGCTGGAGTTGCAGCTTCCGGAGCGGCTGCCGTTCTGGCGAAGAGCCGGCCCCAGCGATGAATGAAAGTGAAATAGCCGAGCACGGTGAAGACGAGGATGAGCGCAAACCACGACATCAGCCGGATCGTGGAGTCGATGGCGGCCCGGCCGACCATGCGCTGCTCAACCACGGCATCGCCTACCGATGAAAGCGTGCCGGCCTTCGACATCTCAAGAAGAGCGTCATGCAGCGCGATGGCGTGATTGAATGCGCCCGCTGCAAACACGCCCAGAAACAAAAGTATGAGCGAGAAAAACGTGAAGGCCGTAATCTTCAGGCCCATCGGCGCGCGGCGGAGGAAATAGAACAGCGCCACGATGTACGCCGATACGATCGAGAAAAAGACCGACACGCCGATGAGCGTCAGCTCCATCATCATGACGATCTGCTCGGTAATCTCGCCTTCGCTCATGGCCCCGGTCGCTCCGCTGTCTGCGCAGTCGGGACAAGCCGCCCGATTTCGGCCGAAAATTGCGCATCGCCTGAGATGAGCATAGGCGCGGCCTTGGCGATAGCGGCGAGCAGGGGGTCGAGCCAGCTTTGGTCCGCTTTGGCGAAGTCGCCAAGCACATGGCCCGTCACGCGTTCCTTCTCGCCCGGATGGCCGATGCCGATCCGTACGCGGCGGAAATCCGGGCCGATGTGGGCCTCGATCGACCGCAATCCATTATGGCCGGCGTTGCCGCCGCCGGTTTTCGCCCGCACCTTGCCGGGCGCGAGATCAAGTTCATCGTGAAAGACGATTACGTCTGCCGGGTTGATCTTGAAAAAATGCAGGGCCGCCCCGACGGACTGGCCGGAGTCATTCATGTATGTTTGGGGCTTCAGCGCCGCAGCCCGTTCGCCGCTGAGAAGGCCGTCGCGCAGCTCGCCCAGAAACTTCGCCCGCGGCGGGCCGAAGCCATGCGCGTCCGCCATCGCATCGACAGCCATAAAGCCAACATTATGCCGATGGCGGAGGTATTTCGCGCCGGGATTTCCAAGACCGACAAGGAGCAGCATGGCGCAAGGCTCCGCCCTGAGACTGGATTAGCGAAAGTGGATCAGCGCCGCATTTCGATCCATCAACGCATTCCGGAATGGGCGCCCCGGATCAGGATTTCTTCTCGTCGGACTTCTGCGCCGTCGCAGGCGTTTCCGCGGTTGCGGCCGCCGCTGCGTCTTCATTGTCCTGAGAACGCAGACCCGATGGGGCGGCGATTGTGGCGATGGTAAAGTCGCGATCGGTGATCACGGGCGTCACGCCTTCGGGAAGCTTGATCGCCGAGATGTGTATGGTGTCGCCGATATCGAGGCCGGTCACGTCCGCCTCAATGTATTCCGGGATCTGCGTCGCCGGCGCGTAAAGCTCGACCGTGTGGCGCACGATGTTGAGAACGCCGCCGCGCTTGAGGCCCGGAGAATCCTCCTCGTTGAGGAAGCGCACAGGAACTTCAACGTCAATCCGGGTCGATTCATCGACGCGCATCAGATCGACGTGGATCGGGAAATCCTTGACCGGATCGGTCTGCACTTCGCGCGCGATAACGGGCTGGAGGTAGTCTTGACCCGGAACGTCGATTTTCGCGAGGTGGGCCCGCATGCGTCCAGCGAGGAACGCCTTGTTTACCTCATTGTGGCGCAGGCGGATGGGGACCGGCCCACCTTCGCCGCCATAGAGAACGCCGGGGACGAAGCCCTCGCGGCGGTCAGCGCGCGCGCCGCCCGTGCCGGTGCGGGTGCGAACTTCGCAATAGAATACATCAACGTCGGCCATGGCTGTTCCCGCGCGCGAAAAATGTTGAAACGGATCCGTGGCGCCGGTTGGTGAACCCTGATCGACGCGCAATGAAGCCGTCCGGCTCTGGGCTTGCCAGGTCCGAATTGAGCGGCGGGGTATAGTCGAACGGTCACGGTTCTGCAAGCGTTGAACGACGGCGGGCGAGCCGCAATTTGGACCTCCGTCGGTCTACTCCCAGTTGCCCAAGCGAGACATCGATCCGCGTCAGGCAGTCATTCAGGCCTGGGCGCGTTGCCGTTCGCCTTCGCGCTCCACCAGATAATCCAGATAAAGACCGGCTGGAACGCGAGCCGAAGCCAGAGCGCCGGCGCGCCAATCGCCGTGTAGCGGTCTGCGTTTAGCGCCATCTCCAGATTTGCAGGCGTGACGCAGACAGTCAGTGCGATCAACGCCCACCCCGCCATACGACGCAAGTCGGGGGCGATCGCGAGCACAAGGGCGCCGGCGAGTTCGCACACCCCGGTAAAGAGCACCAGAAAGCGGGGGAAGGGCGCGTAGGCCGGAACGACCGACACGAAGGCGTCGGTAAACAGGAAGTGGCAAACGCCGCCCACCGTAAACCAGGCGACGACAAAACCGAGCGCCAAACGCCTTAGCGCCGTCTTCATTCCAGCGTTTCCGAGCGCGCGATCGGAAACTCCGGCCAGGCGCTGGCGAGGAAGGCTCGATAAAGCGCCTGAAGCTGCGCGTCTTCGCTGAGCGCGTCGAGGTTCAACTCGACCGTCCGGACGTCGCGGCGGGCGACCGGACCGGTCAGCGAATTGAGCGGCGCCTCGGCGAAGCGATCGACAAGACTGGCGAAGTAGGGGGCGAGCACGGTTTCCGGCGCAATTTGGAATTGCCGCGCGAACGCCTCTGCGGAAGCGTTCCACAGATGGGCGGCGAAGTTGCCGCTGACGACCGCAAGCGCATGGTAGAGCGCGCGGTCCGCCGCCTTGATGACGAATTCGGGGTTCGTCGCCCCTGGCAGGATAGCGGCGAACGGCGGCGCTGCCTCCTCACGCGCGATAGCGACGCCGGCCATGACGGCCGGGTCCAGCAAGATGCGCGGGAAGGAATAGAGCGGGTGGTAGCCGCATACGCCCTCAATGACGCGCGCGCCGGAGAAATGGATGGCGGGCCGGGCGCCGATGTCGCCCTTCCAGTCTTGTCGCCACGGCTCGAGCGCATCATCTGGAATCGCCGCCGCTACGAGATCCGCGCGCTCGACCGTTTGGCGCGCATCGACCGGGCGGTCGAGGGCGGCCGGCTTGGCGATGATTTCCACCTCATGCCCGAGCGCGGCGGCGTAGGCGGCGAAGCTGGACCCCAGCCGCCCCCTGCCAAATAGAGCGATGCGAATGGGTCGGCTCTGCCTGCTGGCGATGGCGGAACCAGCGAGGTGCGGAGGCGTCGTCGCCATGTGTTTTCCAACCCTGCCAAAGTTTTACTTGTAATGGCGCCGGGTCGGGCCTATTTCCAGCGGCGTGACCAGAAGTTTTGGGCCGCATTCTCGATCCGCCTAGCCTAACCGGAGCATTGCCTTCCACCGCAACCCCCTCCGGCCGAGCCTCGCTTTCAGAATCCTCTCCACGAACAGACGGTTGCAGCCAGTATGTCTCCCGAAAAGGGATTTGCTGGATAGCGCCGGGAGCGGCTAGCCAGCCGCGCCCATCTAACGAAGGAGAGATTCACCATGGCGACTGGCATTGTTAAGTGGTTCAACACCCAAAAAGGCTACGGCTTCATCCAACCGGAAGCGGGCGGCAAAGACGTGTTCGTGCACGCCACGGCCGTTGAGCGCGCCGGCATCGGTACGCTGAACGACGGTCAGAAAGTTTCTTACGAACTCGCGACCGACCGCGGCAAGACCTCGGCGTCGAACCTCAAAGTGATCGGCTAACGATCCTTTTTCGCATCCTCCCGGGGGGATAGCGATTAAATGAAGGGCGCTCTTCGAGCGCCCTTTTTCGTGAACTTCGCGCGTTGTCGGCCCCGATTCTCCGCGGTTTGATTTAAAGATCCAGTTCAAGAGCCGGCGTCGGCTGCGGATTTACTGTCCGACCGAGGGGCAACGGCCATCGCCTAGTTGGATCGGTGGACATTTCACGTCGCCATAAGAGCAAAAGACGCAGCAATCGCCGGGCTTCGGCTTGAGCAGCGCGCCGCAGCGTTGGCAATCGAAGAAATACTGGCAGGCGTCTACAGGCATCTGTTCCCGGGCTTGGTGACCGCATGCGGGGCAGGTCAGCGTCGAGTGCGTTGTGAACTTTGCGCTCATCTCGGACGCACCCATTGCAGTAACTCGCGCTCATATTGGGGCATGATCCAAGCCGCTGTTAGAAGAACGAGCCCGCCGCTGAGCGCGATCCAAAAGCCAAGCTGCGGTCGCCTGCCGCCGCGTAACGCAAAGACCAAACCCGCCGAAAACAACACGACCGTAAGGACGATGAACACGTCGCGGGCGCGCGCGAAGAAAGCGAGATTGGCGACTAACGCACTCGAGACACCGAGGTTGACGAGAACGATGGGCAGGACGCAACAGGACGCGCCGAGCAAGGCGAACACACCTGACACGATCCCGCCGCCGGCGAGCCATTCGCGTCCTCGAGACGCGTTGGAATTTTGCTTTTCGTCCGCCACGCGAAAAGGCTAACATCTGTAGTGACTACAGAAGCAAGAGAAATTTGATGACGGAATTTCCCATAGGCAGGTTGAGCGCGGAGACCGGCGTCAATATCGAAACGATCCGCTTCTATGAGAAAATCGGGCTGATGCCGAAACCGCATCGAACGGAAGGCGGACGAAGGCTCTATGACCGGGGCGGCGCCACGCGACTCCGCTTCATCCGCCGAGCGCGAGAACTGGGATTTTCGATTGACGACATTCGCGGCTTTCTCGGCTTGCACGACCAGCCGCCGACCTGCGCTGAGGTGTATGAGACGGCATCGCGCCACCGCGCCGTCATCCGCGAAAAAGTCGCGGATCTGAAGCGACTCGACCTCCGGCTCTCCTCCATAATGGGTGCGTGCACGCAAAGCGAAACACCCGATTGCCCCTTGCTTGACGCCCTGCTGGAGCCGCGGTCGGTAATATAAAGACGTCGGTAGTTGGCGATTACGGGCGTATTAAGAGCACTCGGTTTCGTCCTAGCTGATACGCAGCTCAGTCTACGGATAAATAGTTACTCTAACCCGCCGCCTCATAGCCAACGAGAGATTTCAGTTCGAGGAACTCGTTGAAGGCGTGGGCGCCGTATTCCCGTCCGTTGCCCGAGCGTTTGTAGCCGCCGAAGGGCGCCGCAAAGTCCATCCCCTCTCCGTTGATGCGGATGTAACCCGCGCGGATGCGCCGCGCGATGCGCCGGGCGCGGTCGGCGTCGCCGCTGCTGACATACCCCGCAAGGCCGTACTCGGTGTCGTTGGCGATGGCGACCGCTTCGTCTTCGCTGTCGTACCCAATCAGCCCCATGACCGGCCCGAAGATTTCCTCGCGGGCGATCGTCATGTCATTGCGGACGTGGGAGAAAACCGTGGGGCGCACATAATAGCCCCGCGACAACCCTTCCGGCTTGCCCGGCCCGCCGCAGACGAGGCGCGCGCCTTCAGCGACGCCTGTCTCGATCAGGCTCTGGATCTTCTTCCATTGCGCCTCGGAGACCACCGGTCCCATGCGCGCGTTCGACGCCGGATCGCCCGGCGCCCATTCCGCCGCCGCAGCGGAGGCAAGTTTGGCCGCTTCGTCCATAAGGCGATGCGGGACGAGCATGCGCGCGGGCGCGGTGCACGACTGGCCGGAGTTCATCATGACTTCCGCGACGCCCCCGGCGATGGCCGATGGCAGGTCCGCGTCATCAAGGATGATATTCGCCGATTTGCCGCCCAGTTCCTGATGCACGCGCTTGACTGAAGGCGCGGCGGCGCGGGCGACTTCGACGCCGGCGCGCGTCGAGCCGGTGAACGACACCATGTCGATATCCGGATGGCGAGAGATGGCTTCGCCGACGGTCGGGCCGTCGCCATCGACCATATTGAACACGCCTTTCGGCACACCGGCCTCGACCAGAATCTCAGCGAAGATGTGCGCGCTGAGCGGAG
>JBGTFV010000293.1:0-4908 GCA_041747095.1 Parvularculaceae bacterium | reverse complement strand
GGCGCGGGCGGCGATCGTCGCAACATCGGCCGCCGTCGTCGCGGGCGACATTGACCGCATGGCCGTCGACCAGACGCGCGCGCCTGCGAAGTAGCCGTCCGTCGTCGCCTTGACCTTTTCCGTCACCATGCGCGCGCCTTCCGCGTCTGGCGAAAAATCGCCCCGCGCGAACGCCTGCTGCATGCGCAAGGTGCGCACGCCAATGGTGAGGGTCGCAGCGTTCATCGCGCGCATGGTCTCCCAATACGCGAACCACGGATTGAATTTCTTGGCCATATCTACAAGGGTCCTTCGGTGACGCTGTCCCAGAACTTCTTCGCGCGCTGGAAAAAGTTTTTCGATTGCGGACAAGCGTCATCGCCGCCCGCTGCGCAGAACTCGCGCATCAATTCCTTTTGTCGGGCGTTGAGGCCGACGGGCGTTTCGACGCGCACTTCGACGACGAGATCGCCGCGGCCCTTCTGGTTGAGGCGCGACATGCCTTTGCCGCGCACGCGGAACTGCTGGCCGGTCTGCGCGCCCTCGGGGATCGACACCGTGACCCGCCCGCCATCGATCGTCGGGGCCTCAATATCGCCGCCGAGGGTTGCGACCGTCATGGCGACCGGCAGGGCGCAATATAGGTTGGCGCCGTCGCGCTCAAAAAATTCGTGGTCCTCAACGTTGACGAAGATGTAGAGATCGCCTTCCGGCCCGCCGCGCGGCCCCGCTTCGCCTTCGCCCGCCAGCCGGATCCGGGTGCCGCTCTCAATGCCCGCAGGAATGGTGACGTTGAGCGTGCGGGTGCGCCTGACGCGCCCCTGGCCGCCACAGTCTGTGCAAGGATCGCTGATGACGCGCCCCTCGCCGCCGCAATCAGGACAGGTGCGCTCCATGGTGAAAAAGCCTTGCTGGAACCGCACCCGGCCAGCGCCTCGGCAGGTGCCGCAGGTCGTTGGTCCCGAGCCCGCGCGCGCGCCCGAACCTTCGCATGTTCCGCACGCGGCCGAACCCGGCACTTCGATCGTTGCGGTCTTGCCTGCGAAAGCATCGGCAAGCGTGATGTCGAGGCTGAATTTTAGGTCCGCGCCGCGACCGGGTCCGCGCCCCCGCCCGCCGCGCCCGCCCATGAACTCGCCGAAGAGGTCTTCAAAAACGTCCGTGAAGGCTGAACTGTCAAACCCGTTCGCAAAACCGCCGCCGCCGGCATGTCCATTGCGGAACGCGGCGTGGCCAAAGCGGTCATAAGCGGCCCGTTTTTGCGGGTCGGACAGGATCTCGTAGGCCTCGTTGACCTGCTTGAATTTCTGCTCCGCTGACGGATCGCCCTGGTTGCGGTCCGGATGGTGTTGCATCGCCGCCTTGCGGAATGCCGCTTTGATCGCAGCGGCGTCAGCCGCGCGATCAACGCCAAGGGTTGCGTAAAAATCTTCCGCCATCGGTGGTCTTGCCGCCCTTTTGCCGCCGCGATCCGGAACTTATCCGGCGCGGACCGAAGGCGACCGCCTCGGAGGAGGCGACGCCAACCGCCGCGCGCGGATTAATCGCGAGCGGTCAGTCTTTCTTGTTGTCGCCGTCGACTTCTTCAAAGTCAGCGTCAACGACGCCATCTCCGCTATCGCCGGCCGGCGCGTCGCTATCCTGAGCCTGCGCTGCGCTTTCCTTGTACATCGCTTCGCCAAGTTTCATTGACGCCTGCAACAGCGTCTGCTGGGCGCCGCTGATCTGTTCCACAGTCGCGGTCGTCGACGCGAGCAGTTCGCGCAGCGATGCTGCGGCGTTCTCGATCGACTTGCGCTCGGCTTCCTCAACCTTCGAGCCGTAATCGCTCAGCGCCTTGTCGGTCTGGTGCAGCGTCGCCTCGGCCTGATTGCGCGCCTCGACAAGCGCGCGGCGCGCGCGGTCGGCTTCGGCGTTGCTTTCGGCGTCCTTCACCATCTTCTCGATGTCGGCGTCGGACAGTCCGCCCGAGGCCTGAATGCGGATCGACTGTTCCTTGTTCGTCGCCTTGTCCTTGGCCGATACATGCACGATGCCGTTGGCGTCGATGTCGAACGTTACCTCAACTTGCGGCACGCCGCGCGGCGCCGGAGGGATGCCCACAAGATCGAACTGGCCGAGCAATTTGTTGTCCGCCGCCATTTCCCGCTCGCCCTGGAAGACGCGGATCGTAACGGCCGACTGATTGTCTTCGGCGGTCGAGAACGTTTGCGATTTTTTCGTCGGGATCGTCGTGTTGCGATCGATAAGGCGCGTGAACACACCGCCCAGCGTCTCGATGCCAAGCGACAACGGAGTCACGTCAAGAAGCAGCACGTCCTTGACGTCGCCTTGCAGAACGCCGGCCTGAATGGCCGCGCCGAGGGCGACGACTTCGTCAGGGTTCACCCCTTTATGGGGTTCGCGGCCGAAGAACTGTTTTACGGTCTCTTGAACCTTGGGCATGCGGGTCATACCGCCGACGAGGATTACTTCATCGATGTCGCCCGCCGTCAGTCCCGCGTCCTTCAGGGCCGCCTTGCACGGATCGACCGTGCGCTTGACGAGATCCTCGACAAGGGTCTCGAACTTGGCGCGCGAGAGCTTCATGTTGAGGTGTTTTGGACCGGTCTGGTCCGCGGTGATGAACGGCAGGTTCACTTCATATTGCGCCGTCGAGGAAAGTTCTTTCTTGGCTTTCTCGGCTTCTTCCTTCAGGCGCTGCAGGGCGAGCTTGTCTTTGCGCAGATCAATGCCCTGCTCTTTCTTGAACTCGTCGGCGAGATAATCGACAAGGCGCATGTCGAAGTCTTCCCCGCCAAGGAAAGTGTCGCCATTCGTCGCCAGAACTTCGAAAACGCCGTCGCCAATCTCGAGAATGGAAATGTCGAACGTGCCGCCGCCGAGGTCGTAGACGGCGATCTTCTTGCCGTCTTTTTTCTCAAGGCCATAGGCGAGCGCCGCAGCCGTCGGCTCGTTGATGATGCGGAGAACTTCGAGCCCGGCGATCTTGCCCGCATCCTTGGTGGCCTGGCGCTGGGCGTCGTTGAAGTAAGCGGGCACGGTGATGACGGCCTGCGTCACCGTCTCGCCGAGATAGGCCTCGGCGGTTTCCTTCATTTTCTGGAGAATGAACGCGGAAATCTGGGACGGCGCGTAATGCTGGCCGCGGCTGTCGACCCAGGCGTCGCCATTATCGCCCTTGACGATCGCGTAAGGGACAAGCGCCTTGTCTTTCGTCACCGTCGGGTCTGAGAACGGGCGCCCAATAAGGCGTTTAATGGCGAAGAAGGTATTTTCAGGGTTCGTCACCGCCTGGCGCCGCGCTGGCTGGCCAATAAGGCGCTCGCCATCTGCCGTAAACGCCACAACCGAAGGCGTCGTGCGCGCGCCTTCGGCGTTCTCGATGACCTTCGGCTCCTTGCCTTCCATGACGGCGACGCATGAGTTGGTCGTGCCGAGGTCGATGCCGATTACTTTCGCCATGTCGTTCGTTCTCTCCTGATGGGCAGGTCGCCTCTGGCCTTGATAGCCATTCCGAGCCGCCGGCTCTCATTAAGCAGTTTTCGTCAACGGCCTGATGAGAGCCGGGAAGCGCCCGGACCGGGCGGCCCCCTGACTGTTTGTTTTCTCGTTACCTAAAAAGCTTTTTTCGCCTTGGTCGTTTAGTTCAGTTAATTCCGTGGCCTTTAAGTCTCTTAAGTCCGTGGCCGTAGCGAGAAGCGCGGCCCCCGCGCCTCTATCGGGCATATAGGCAGGGCGAAATCGGGCTGCAACCCGTCCGGGCGACCAAATCTTCGCGGTCAGCAAATCGAAAAGCGACCGCAGCCCGGCAACACTCCCCGCAATAAATCGATAGCGCCCGCATCCGGTTTGCTATATCGGGCGTTTCCTTCCCGAAATTGCTCTCTGCTCTGGCGACGATGGGAGGGTTCATCGACCCCCACCCATCCCCTCCAGCGGGAGCAGTTCCGTTAAGTCCGCCTACCGTCCAACTTGTCCAGCCCAAATGAGGATATCGCATGACCACCTTGCAGCGCGCTTCGGGCGCGCCCACCGACGCGCGCCATATCGCCATCGCATCCCTCGCCGCGCTCCTTGGTTCAACCGCGCTGACGCCGGCGCTCGGCCAGACAGCGCAGACCGCCGGGGCAAGCGCAGGCGCGAGCGCAGACATCGTCACCGTCACGGCGCAAAAGCGCGAGGAGAACCTGCAGGACGTTCCCCTGTCGCTCGACGTCATTCAGGGCGAGGAGCTCGACAATATCCGGGCGGGCGGGCGCGACATCCTTTTCATCAGCGGCCGGACGCCGAGCCTGTACGCTGAAGCCTCGTCGGGACGCACCTTTCCGCGCTTTTATATCCGCGGGCTCGGCAATACCGATTTCGACCTGAACGCCAACCAGCCAGTCAGCCTCGTCTATGACGACGTGGTGCTGGAAAACCCGATCCTGAAAGGCTTCCCGGTGTTCGACCTCGACCGCGTGGAAGTGCTGCGCGGCCCGCAAGGAACGCTGTTCGGGCGCAACACGACGGCGGGCGTCATCAAGTTCGAATCCGCCCGGCCGACCGAAACGTTCGAAGGCTATGGACGCGTCTCCTACGGGCGGTTCAACACGGTCGATGCGGAAGGCGCGGTGTCGGGACCAATTGCGGGCGAGCGGCTGACGGGACGCCTGTCGGCGCTTTATCAGCGCCGGGACGATTTCGTCTCCAATGATTTCGCCGAGGCGTTTCCCGGCGCGGTCGCAGGCGACGGCGCCAACGGTTTTGAAGAGTTCAGCGAATTCGCCGCGCGCGCCCAGCTTCTCTTCAAGGCGAGCGATAATCTGTCGACGCTCATCAATGTGCACGGACGGCGCCTCGACGGCGGCTCGCGGCTGTTCCGCGCCAATGTGATCGAACCCGGCGTCGGCGGCCTCGTCGACGGCTTCCGCCGCGGCCGCGCTG
>JBGTFV010000292.1:0-7712 GCA_041747095.1 Parvularculaceae bacterium | reverse complement strand
ATGGGCCGGTCGCGGCGCGCGCCATCGCGCGAGGCCACCAAAAGGAGGCGCCGCTGGACATCACGCCGAAGGAGCCATGCGCCGCAGAGACGCTTGCCGAGCGTTTGGGCGGGCGCCTCACGCCGTTTCGCGGCGTCCGGCTTGATCGCCCCGGACAGATTGACGAGCTTGCCGGATTTAATGAGGGCGAATGGTGGGTCCAGGACGCAGCCGCGGCCCTGCCTGCGCGCCTCCTGGGCGAGGTAACTGGAAAAACGGTCCTTGATCTCTGCGCTGCGCCGGGCGGCAAGACGCTCCAACTCGCCAGCTGCGGCGCACGCGTTACGGCTATCGATATTTCTGGCGACAGGTTGAAACGCGTTGCGGAGAATCTCGCGAGGACCGGCCTTTCGGCCGAGACCGTGAAGGCGGACGTGCTTGAATACCGCCCGTCTCAGTTGGTTGATGCTGTCCTCCTCGATGCGCCCTGCACCGCGACCGGCACCATCCGGCGGCGCCCTGACGTCGCGTGGCGAAAGACTGAGGCAGATCTGGCCTCGCTCGTGGACCTGCAGGCGCGCCTGATTGATCGGGCGCTTGGCTTCCTCGCGCCGGGCGGAACTCTCGTCTACTGCACCTGTTCACTTCAGCCCGCGGAGGGCGAGGACCAGATCGAGGCGGCGCTTCGACGGCATCCAGACCTGTCGCGGGTTCCGGTCGAAGCGCAAGAGATCGGCGGTTTTGCTGCGGCGATCAACCGGTTCGGGGACCTGCGCACATTGCCCTCCATGCTCGCTGAAGACGGGGGCATCGACGGCTTCTTCGCGGCGCGGCTCAGGCGTTCGCCAGCGCCGTGAGCCAGCCGTGAGTCAATCGTCAAACCCGCAGAATGTCGGAAATGCGTCATTAACCAAGGTCTATCTCGCTTGCGAATTTTGTGCGGACCGCGACATTGGCGCCGCAAGACCCGCCCCGGTTGAACTTGAATTTACAACCTTTAGGGCCGATATTCGGCTGAGACAGTCGCTACACGAAAGGGTGCATACGACATGAATGACCTCCGCAAGGATTATGGCGCAACAGTCGCCCGAACTGGCGGCGTCGCCATTGATCAGGGACTGCGCCAGTACATGCTGGGCGTCTACAATTATATGGCGCTGGCTGTCGCTGGTACCGGCCTCGTTTCGTTCCTCGTCGCCTCGAACCCGTCGCTGATCGCCGGGATCGCCAACACGCCGTTGAAATGGGTGATATTTGCCGCGCTTCTCGGCATCGGCTGGTTCGCGCCGCGCGTCATGTTCAGTGGATCGCGGACCGCAGCCCACGGCATGTTCTGGATCTACGCTGCGCTGTGGGGACTTTTGATCGCGCCGATGCTGTTTGCGTTCCGGATGCAAGGCGCTGGCATTGAAATCTACAAGGCGTTCTTCATCACGGCGACCGTGTTCGGTTCGATGAGCCTTTTCGGCTATACAACCAAGCGCGATTTGTCGGCGTGGGCCAGCTTCCTGTTCATGGCCGCGATCGGCCTGCTGGTGGCGATTCTCGTCAACGCAGTCTTTTTCAAGAGCGGCATGGCGAGCCTCATCACATCGGGCCTCGTGGTATTGGTTTTCTCGGCGGTCACCGCCTTTGAGACCCAGATGGTTAAGTCGCTCTATACGGAGGGCAGCGAAACCAATGAACGTTCGGCGATCTTCGGGGCCTTCGCTCTTTACGGATCGTTCGTCACGCTCTTCGTTCATATCCTGAACATTCTCGGGATCATGCGAAGCGAATAACGCTTCCGGCTGATTGACCGCAATCAAACCCGCCAGCGTTTCCCGCTGGCGGGTTTTTTCGTATCTGGCGCCGCCGCTGTGGCCGCCGCGCCGCACCAGTCGTTCGCTTTGTCGCATCGTCAACAAGCCGTGATTGGCGCCGCAGCCCGTGACGGCATAGAGGAGTGGGAGCGCATACCGGCCGCGCTCGCCTTACGGCCAATTCTTCGAAAGCGTTCCCGTTCATCATGGCGTCTTCCAGAGACTCGTTTGATCTGCCTGTCTCGAATGCCTCCGCAGCGACTGCTGCGGGATACGACGCCTATGTGCGCGAATTTCTGAGCTATGGCTCTTCGCTGCGGGTGCTCTTCACCATTGCCGACGCAGCGCCGGACTGCGCCTTCGTTCAGGCGCATGCCGCTGCGCTCCACCTCGCCTTTGAGGGCGCCGAGGGTTGGACACACTCGGCCGCCTATCTCGCCCGGATGCACGCCGCTGCGCGCGGCGTGGGTAACACAACGACCCGCGAGGCGCTTTTTTGCACGGCGGTGGACCGCTGGGCGCATTGCGATTATGCAGCCGCGCTCGCGAGCCTTGACGAGCTCACCGTGCGCTGGCCGGGAGATTTGTGCGCGCTCAAATGGGGTCAGTATCACGCCTTCAATCTTGGCGATCACGCGGCGATGCAGCGGTTCGGCGACCGTGCGCTCATTGCTCATAAGGATCGTCCTTATGCGCACGGCATGGTCGCCTTCGCGCTCGAACAGAACCACCGTCTCGAAGAGGCTGAAGTCGAGGGGCTACGCGCCGTCGAAGTGGCGATTGATGACGCCTGGGCGCACCACGCCGTTGCGCATGTGATGGAAGCGCAAGGCCGGGCGCAGGACGGCGTCCGTTGGCTCGACCGCTGCGCGCACACGTGGACCCGCAAGGGCGTTTTCATCCGCGATCACAATTGGTGGCATGCGGCGCTCTTTCGTCTCGGGCTCGGGCGTCATGAGGAGGCGCTCGGCGTCTACGACGCGCGCCTGTGGGGGAACTGGCCGGAGTTTCCTCAGGAACAAATCGGCGCCGTGTCGATGCTATGGCGCCTTGAGTTGCGCGGTCTGGACGTCGGCGACCGCTGGACGCCCGTCGTCGATCAGGTTCGGCGCCGCGCTGGCGAACACCTGCTGCCGTTTCACGATCTGCACTATCTTTATGCGCTGGCGCGCGCCGGCGGGCCGGGAGAGGCGGAATCATTCGTTGCTTCGATCAAGGCGCATGCTGAAAGCTTGTCGGGCTGCGCAGGCGAGACCTGGCGCATAACAGTCGCACCCGTCGCAGAGGGGCTGCTTGCGCTGTCGCGCGGCGCTTACGATATCGCTGCCGAACGGTTGTCAGGAGCGATGCCGACATTGCGCCAGATTGGCGGCAGCCACGCCCAGCGGCATCTCTTTACCGAAGCGCTCGATTACGCGATCGCCCACATGCAGAACAGTTCGCGGCGCGCCGGTTAAGGCTTGCTAGGCGATGCGGCGGTAATCGCTGGCGTCCGCCCGGAATTGAAGCAGGTCGCCGACGCGGACGATTTCGCCCTCGGCCTCCACGGGATCGGCTACGAACGGGAGGATATCCTCGCCGAGCGGGCCGCCGCTGGCGTCGGTCATCAGCAAAACGCCTTCCTTTCCGTCAGTCATCCGCACCCAGAACGATGGGGGAATGCCGCCGCGAATGCACAAGGCGGCGCAAGCCTTGTGCGTCTTGCCGCGACCGGGCCGCATGACCCCAAAGAAGCATTTGGAGTCCATGATGGCTCCTTTCAGCCTCGCGCGTCCCATCGACTCGGTTTGCGTCGGCGGCGGCGCAAGCGCAATGTCCGGCTGCGGAATGCTAAGCCAGTCGCCGAGCGTCAGCGGCACTTCCAGCATTTGCCGACCGCGCCGTTCGATCAATACGCCCGCTGCGCGCACGATGGCCCCTTCATAGTCGGCGAGCTTGAGGCCGCTCGTGCATTTTCCGACCGCGACCAACAGCGCCGTACGCAGGCCGTAAGGGGCGTCCGCATCGGCGATCTCAATCATCGGATAAGGCCGCATGATGAGCCGGCCGGTGATTTCGTGCGTCGCGCCCGATAGCCACGCGCCGGCGCCGGGATCCTCAAGACCCATGGCTAGCGCGCCAGCGAGGCCGCCGATGCCTGCGAGCGCAAGGGGTAGAGCGCCAAGAAGAAACCGCCGGTCGGCGCGCGGCGCAGGGGCCCAGCCAATGAACATCTCCTGATCCCCGCCGGCAGGCAGTACGCCAGGACTCAGATCGTTCCGGCGCTCAATCATGACGCGGCCCCTGATGCGGCCTCTGACTCCATCGCCTGGACTGAAGACAGGTCGATCTGGGCGCCCTTTTCGCCAAGCTTGTTGGGGGCTAATCGGACGAAAACGCGCCCATCGGCGAGCCGGGCGTCGTGCGTCGCAATCATCTCCGTATACGGAGGGGGCGACACGCCCGTCGACGGGTCGTACTGCCAGCCATGCCACGGGCAGGTAATGCAGCCGTCAATGATGCGCCCCTCGCCGAGCGGGCCATTCTGATGTCGGCACTCATTGTCGACCGCGAGAATGCGCATGCCGTCGCGGAAGACGGCGATGCGCCGGCCCTTGGGCGTTACCGCGATGACGGCGCGCGTATCCGGGATGTCGCCCGGCGCGCAAACGTCAATCCAGCCGGCGCGAGGGCCTTCTTTTTGCGCTTGCGCCCGCCCGCCTTTGTCGCGCCGTCCCTCCTTCAAGCCCGCCGTCAGATGCAGGCCAGAGACGATGGCGAAAGCGCCAAGCGTAACAACCGGGTAAATTATCGATTTCTCAGTCATGAAGGCGCCATAGGCGACATGCAGAACGATCAGTCCGTAGGCGACGTACGCCAGCATGTGCAGCGCCTTCCATGCGGGCGCCGACAGGTTGTTGAGCCAGAAATCATGGCTTGTTGCCGCAAGCGCAAACAGGATGGCGAACGCCGCCAGTCCGAACGCCTCGAACGGGAAGCCAGCAACGTCGTCATAGAGCGGATTTGAAACGAGCAGCGACACCAGCGGATTGAGCGGGCCGCTTGAGTGATACCAGAACGTCGCAAGACCGAAATGAGCGGCGGCCACAAGGAAAGTTGTGACGCCAAGATGACGCCGATTGTAGAGAAGCGGCAGAAAACGCGTCGACATTCGTGCAAGCGGGCCAATGGCGAGCACGATCGTCAGCATCGTGAACGCCGCCGAGCCGAGAGCCCGGATGAGCAATACAACTGGGTCCGCCAAGTGGCCGGCTCCAGTGGGACGCAAGCCGACAACCATGAACGTTCCTATGAAGGCGGCGATGGCGGCCAGCACATAAACGAGATAGACTGCCTTGTGCCCGTTCCACTGTACGACTTTGTACTGATGACCCATTAGCGACCCTCATCAACGAGGCGCGCATCGGGCGCAGTGACAGGCGGGGCCGGTTTGGCGACAAGCGCCAGCGCGGCGCCGGCGGCAACGATCGGCGCAATTAGCAGCCACATCCAGACATGGGCGCGTCGATGGGCCCGCTTCACGACGCGGGCTCCCTGTCGATGGGTCTGTTGATGACGCGCCCTGACAGCCAGCGGACGAGGATGAACGGCCACAGCGCAATGACGCCGGGGGCTACGACAAGACGGAAGCCGCGCGAAGCGCCTTTCGCCGCGTAGTCGAGGCGCGCCAGGCCGAAGGCCATGAACGGCGCGCCGATAATGACCCCTGCCGCCAAGTAAACTGCGACAACGGTCCAGACCATTTCCGCCTCGGCGACTGTCATCGACGCCCTCCCTCAACCTCAACCGCTTGCGCGGTTGGCTCCCGGTTTAATTATTATCCGAACCAGCGGAGAGCGCTACTGCCGCTGATAAAGGCGATTGATTGGGGGCGGCGTTTCCGGAACACTTCCACGCGAGGCGGTTGGGAGCCTGCCTTAAAGCGAGGAGGTCCCGTCGATGTCACTGGAATTTCACACGCGCAAGGCCAATCTCGCCGATGCGCGCCTCGTCAGCACACCGGCGCGCGACCTCCTGGAGGGGGAAATCCTGACGCGCGTCGAGCGCTTCGCGTTTACCGCCAATAATGTCACGTATGGCGTCGTCGGCGAGCGCATCGGGTACTGGAATTTTTTCTCCGTAGAGGGCGAGTGGGGCATCATTCCGGTATGGGGCGTCGCCCGGGTCGAGGCTTCTCGCGCAACTGATATTTCGGTTGGGGAGCGCATCTACGGTTATTTGCCGATGGCGGAACGACTGATCCTCCAGCCCGGTCGCGTGCGAACCGAGCGGCTCATCGATCAGGCAGCGCACCGGCAGGGATTGCCCGCCGTGTACAACGCGTACGCGCGGCTCGGCGGCGAGCCAGTTGGCGTCCCGGCTCCGCATGCAACGGAGGAGGAGCGCATGTTGCTTTTTCCGCTCTATGCAACGTCCTTTTGCCTCTACGATTTCCTTCTCGACAATCGCTGGTTTGGCGCCGAGCGCGTCGTCGTCGTCAGCGCGTCCTCGAAAACGGCTGTAGGGCTCGCGGCCGCGCTGTCTGAAGACCCGCAGGCGCCGCCGGTTACTGGGATCACCTCTGCAGGAAACGTCGATTTTGTCGAACAGCTCGGCCATTACGATCATGTTATCCCCTATGACGCCCTGACCAGCATTGATCCAAATACGCCGACCGTGATTGTCGACATGTCGGGGAATGGTTCCGTGTTGGCGCAGCTCCACAGCCATCTCGGCGCAGCAATGGTCTATTGTTCAAACGTCGGCGCGACCCACTGGGACGAAATGGGCCCGCAACCGGGTTTCATTCGTGAGCGGAGCGCCATGTTCTTTGCCCCGGCCCATATTCAAAAGCGCAACGCGGAATGGGGTCCGGGCGCCTTCGAGGCTCGTGCGCTCGAGTTCTGGAAGAGAGGCGCGGTACAGAGCCGCAGCTGGCTGAAAATCGAACGCGTGCCGGGCTTGAAAGCGCTGATGCCCGTCTTTCACGAAATGCGCCTTGGGCGGATGGCGCCCGATCGCGGCGTGATCGTCGACGTCTGAGGTCGATTCCGTCGCGCCGGTTCAAGTCGACTTTATGGTCATGCGAATAGGGCCGTCGGCGCGTCCGTGTACGAACTGATCGACCATGGGGTTGCCGGACCTGTCGAGCTCATTCGGCGCGCCGCGCCAGATGATCCGGCCTTCATAGAGCATGGCGACGTCGTCGGCGATCTTGAGAGTCGAGGCCATGTCATGAGTGATCGAGATTGCCGTCGCTCCAAGCGCCCGCACCCGCTCCACGATGAGATTGTTGATGACGTCCGCCATGATCGGATCAAGCCCGGTTGTCGGCTCATCGAAGAAAAGGATATCCGGATCGCCCGCAATCGCCCGGGCAAGGCCGACGCGTTTCTGCATGCCGCCTGAAAGAGCCGCCGGGTAGAGCGCGCCCACTTCCGGCGCAAGGCCGACCTTTGCAAGGCATTCCTCGGCGATCAGGCGCGCCTTGGCGCGGGTTTCGCCTTCGCCATAGATGCTGCGGAACGCTATGTTCTCCCAAACAGGCAGGCTGTCGAAAAGCGCTGCTCCCTGAAACAGCATGCCGATCCGACGCGTACGCTTGGCGCGTGCGGCGGCGGAGAGCCGCCCAAGGTCTTCGCCGTCCAACAGAATCTGGCCGCTGTCCGGACGGATGACGCCAAGAAGGCAGCGCAGCAGCACCGACTTACCGCTGCCCGATCCGCCAATGATGACGAGCGACTTGCCTTTCGCCGCATCGAGTTCGACGCCGCGCAGGACGGGCCGGCCGTCGAACGATTTCATCAGGCCTCTGATGGAAAAAGTTGGCGTTGCGTTAACGGTCATGACGCGCTCAGAACTCGATGAAGAAAGACGTCATGACGTAATTCGAGGCGAGGATCGAAACCGCCGATGCGACCACCGCCGAGCGCGTCGCCGCGCCGACGCCCC